>JAKEIK010000191.1 GCA_022545895.1 Nitrososphaeraceae archaeon
ACGGATGCTGCGATTGACCCCAGCATTATAACCATGATATAGATCTTCTTTAGTCTCTGGATTTCTACTTCTTTTGGTATCAGAGCCGGCATTTGTGCCATATTAGTCGAGGTATGTTTCGTGGATGTACTAATTATACTAATGCCCTAGATATGAATTTGATTTTTTATCAAAACTAACAACATTATTGTTGCTGTAGTTAAAATATTGCATAAATCTAACACTTATTTTGTATATGTTGTAACATACAAATTTACTGTGCTTCTGCTAAGCAAACTTGATTATCAATATTCAGTTTGCCTAGATATCATTTGATATATGCAAGTTCCTTTCGTTGACATTGTCAACATCTGGACGCGTTTCACTAACGGTTGGTACGAAGATATGGGTATATACGTATAGATTGTTCCAATAATGTTTGAACTGGATTTGATTGAATCATTAAAAATTAGTCCAATATGGCCAACGACCTTTTGGAAAAAATTTAAAAATCACAGAACACTACTGCAGGTAATTGGTCCAAGGGAGAAGGCTCTTGTTCAGTAATGATAATTTTACTTTATATTGCTAAATAGATTTTATAGGATACGATGTAATCGATGATCGATGAGTGATGATTAGTAACATAGTGCAAATCGTATTTGCAGACATCAATTACATGTACGATCTCGTTTGAAAGAAACCCTGCACCAGGAGGAATAATGATTAAAATTCCTGCTAAGCAAAATATCTATAATAATATGGGTAAATATTAAATCTTGGGGACTGCTACGAATATCTTGTTTCAATTGGATGATAATAAACCGGTGACCTTTGAGCAGATATCACAATATCCACAATAGAAAGGCCGACTGCATTTTTGGGTATGCATATAGTTACAGCCACATATATTACACTGGTGTAAGCAGAGTGCCATCAGATAATCATCCGTTGTGTGCAATTGGTCATCAGTAAGGAAGCCCACCATGAATTAACAGCAGGACTGCTCTGTATTTAGCGTTAGATGTTACATTGCCAATTTTATTCTGAAACATATGACCGTAGCAAGGGCGCCATAAATTACACAATTCTCTAAAAATGTCGAATGATTGGCAGCGAATTTCATTCTTAAAGTATAGACTGATTGACAAGGGTTTGATTGCTCTATGTTCAATAAGTATTCCCGTGCAGTACAATATATCTTCTCAACATGTTCCACTAAAATCTGAAATAAAAGAAAGCTGCCCGATTTTCATGATATTAGCGACTAAAGGAATTAAGGATCCTTGATTTTCGCATTAAAAACTTCAAAAGTACCATTTAGATGAATTTATTCAAAGATATTAAGATATTTTTAATGGCGAATAGATTTGATAGACACCCTAGACAACTAATACAGCAAATGGTAGCCTAAAGTGGGTATCCAATATGACGCATGATACAAAATGTATCTTCTAATCTGTCTAATTAGGAATTTCCTATATCTACCATCCAACGATCTACGATCTATTCATATCATCACGTGGACTAGTATATTCCACACCGAGGACCTAACACTCGTAAAGTAACGATATTGACTGTATATGTGGAATAAGAATCAATTACCAGGAAGATATGATGTGATTAATTTTGTCAACAATTTCTAAAATATTATCTGGAGCAGAATTAACAGAGGTCCAATTAACAGAATTCCCCATATTGTTCCAGGCAACAGTAAGGTTGTAGTATCTGATATCACAACAGGTGGAATAATCTTTAAATCTACTTTGAAAAAATTCATTCTTAAGAATTGACTTTTTTAATGATTCTTCACCACTGTCAGTAACCTGTTTGGTCACGTTGACATGCATAGGATAACCAGTGACTTCACTAATCTCATTACCTGTTGAATTGTAAAAAATAGATCGGTAAGTGGGAGCAAATCCACCAGTCACAGTATAATTTATTGTGATAACATCATCTGTTGTACTTGAATTCACAGGTCCTATTGCAGAGATGTTATAAGACAAGTAGCTCAATACTATTAAAATTGAAATAATTGAGAGTATACAAATGTAAGTCAGTCTCTTAATGACCAGTCAACTCAAAAACCAGACGTGACTGCAACTATTTATAATTTCATTAACTATTTTCCATACGAGGAGGGTTATCTGTCATAATTACTGCCTATTACACCATTATAGATCAGGTAGACAAAATTCTTCCCATCATCCGTTACTCCGGGTTTCATTAATCAACTCGTCATTTTGAACTCCAGGTGCATTCAGATCATCAACCCGGCTGCTACCAGCTTTGTTGTTTGGTTGTAATTTACTGTCATCTTGTTCAGATTGTTGGCTTGGAGTGGTGTCTGTTTGTTGGTTTGTCCGATCCGTTCTGATATCCATATTCCCTTTAACTATAACAGATACTTTTGCTCTATCTATTTTTCCGTTGCCGTCAGAGATTGTGTAAGTGAATGTGTCTACGCCTACAAAATTGGTTGCGGGTAAATAAGTGATAGTGCCGTTAGCATTAATAGTAACTGTGCCTCCTCTGTTGTCATTAGGTAATGCAGACATTATAATCAGGTTATCGCCATCGAGGTCTTTATCATTCTTTAATACAGTTGCAAGTAGCGGCTTGTTTGCAACTACGGTATATCTATCATCTGATGCCACAGGTGCACGATTCTGTGTAGTGGAAATAGAAGGTCCTTCATTCAAATTGTCTTCAGAACCCTTACCCTCTCCTGATTTTGATACTGAAGAGCTAGATGTTAATTGACTGACAGAAGTTGAACTAGAACTAGTGCCAGAGGCACTAGTTTTTCCAAACACATCAATCTCAGATA
The DNA here is from genome assembly GCA_022545895.1 of Nitrososphaeraceae archaeon. GTDB lineage: Archaea > Thermoproteota > Nitrososphaeria > Nitrososphaerales > Nitrososphaeraceae > TA-21. Next base: position 2,813 of record JAKEIK010000191.1, read on the forward strand.
TCTGAGCTATGCTACTTGTAGTGCCGGCATGACTTTGGGTTATCGTTATTTTCACGAATCTGGCCTGACTTTCTGCAAAGTTGTATTTTTGAGGTGATGTGCTGGTACCAGAGCTTTTTCCTGTAAATACGTTACTAAAACTGGTGCCATCTGTAGAAACTGATATTACGAAGCTGTACTGCCTGGAAGCACCATCGGCCCAGGCAATGTCCACGCTACAAACTGACTTTTGTGCGCCCAAGTCAAGTTGTATCCAAGGATTAGTGGTGAATGTGGAATACCACTTTGTGTTAAGGTTATTATCTATGGCATTGGTGGGCAGATATGAGCTTTGACTTCCACTTGATGTGGCTGTGCCGAGTGCCAAATTATCTCCACATGAAGATGTTGGCGCTGCCACCGTGGTAAACGACCAGCTCTTTGGAGTCAAGAAGTTTCCAGCCAGATCTTTTATTCCGCTAGTTGCAGCTGCAGTGTAGGATGTAGAATAAGATAGGTCTGAAGATGGGTTAAAGGTAGCCACATCGCTACCGCCACTAGTACTCAATGTCACAGTTCCTGGAATACTAGTCCGCGCAATAGTTTTCAAAGTATACGTCGACGAAGTGACAGTAGTGCTCTGTACTGCTTCGCTAAATGTAGCTGTAATTGAAGAGCTAACTGCTACACCTGTATCTCCATCAGCCGGATTAGTACTCAGTACTGTGGGTGCAGTGGTATCTGACGCTGAAGCTGTAGTAAACGACCAGCTCTTGACTGAATTCATGGCATTACCTGCAATATCCTTGACTCCTGTAGTTATAGTAGCAGTATATGATGTAGAAGCTACTAAAGACGACGAGGGATCAAATGTAGCTAAATTGCCATTTGTCAGCGTTACTGATCCTGCGATAGTAGTACCGGCGGCATTATTTTTCAGCGTAAATGTGCTACCAGTTACAGTAGTGCTCTGTATTACTTCGCTAAATGTAGCTGTAATTGAAGAGCTAACTGCTACACCTGTATCTCCATCAGCCGGATTAGTACTCAGTACTGTTGGAGGCGTCAAGTCAGAAGGAGCCTTGACGGTGATGCTCACAGTAGCAGTATTGCTGTCAGCTTTTCCATCGTTGGCTTTGAATGTGAAACTATCAGTCCCAATATAGTCTATAGCGGGTGTGTACGTTAGCGAGGGTGCAGTTCCTGATAGACTGCCGTGTGTTGGTTGATTCACCACTGAATAAGACAGAGGGTCTCCGTTGGCATCGCTTGCGGTGAGAGATATCGTCTTAGGAGTGTTCTTTGTGACATTGACTGATTGGGAGCTTGCAACCGGCAACGAATTAGTTATTGTCTTTTTAATGGTGAATTGATCGCTAACCGTTCCGCTGTCCAGATAATATTTTGCTTGCAGAGTGGTGCGGTCATTTGAAAATACTATGTCCATGTATCCAAATCTCTTGTCTTGCTGACTTACAACGAATGAAGACTTGCCTGAAAGACTATGAAAGTTAACACCACCTGTGCCGACAATGACATATATCTCACCTTCTGGATCATCGTATGTATTGGTGCTTGAGCTTGTCTTTATGGGGCTTGAAGGACTATTCGGATTATACTTCAATGGGAAAGTTCTTTGATAATTATGGACGTGGCCCTGGAGAACCAAGTCTACGTCGTACTGGTCAAATATGACCTGGTAGATATTTCTGAATGTACTTGATGGATCGCAACTGCTACACGAATTCGGAGATGTGTAAATTGGCTTGTGAAAAGTTACGATAATCCAATCTATGGACGGATTTAGAGATGCTGCCTTTAGATCCGATTGAACAAAATTAAATTGAGACGAACCAGAAGAAAATGAAGTTCTGTCCGTATCCATCACTAGCACATGGACGTTATTATAGTTGAAAGAATAATATGGGTTGGTCAGGCCAAAATGGCTAATATATTTTTGATAATCTTCGTTGTCGTCGTCTTCATGGTTCCCAATTGCAATTTTTGTTATGCTATCGGTGGGTCTAATTATGTTCAGCCAACAGGTAGCTGTCGATTGGTATGAATAATCTCCAAGTGCTAAGACTCTTTCTGGTCTTTTTGCTGCGATTCCATTTTCTACAGCGTTAGTGTTTGAAGAACATCCCCAGTCACCGGCTGCGGCAAAATTATAATCTGCAAAAGCAATTTTCGCTGGAGCAAACACGACTAACAAATTGATAACTGATAGCAGAGAAACCATGGAAATGATGGCAATAATGTTGGAAGATTCCATAGCCATGAGGGATCTGATGTAATACTTATTATTATCTTAATATGATTTGCGTTCCGGAATGAAGTGAATTGAAGCTGATAAAGATGAAAAACTGACAAATCGATCTTTTCTTTGGTCTATTATTTCTCTTGACCATGAATGGTTTCAAAGAAACCTGGGGGAGAGAAATTATAGAAAGGACGACAATCATGACGGTATTGGATTAACAAAATCCATCAACGGGTATCAGGGAAATCTGAATCCAACCATTCAAAATGTTAGATATAATCAACAACGTAGGGACAAGTAAGAAGACACCCAGTATGCTGAAATTAACTCGAAGAGTCACTATTGAAAGTTGTACTTTCTCGAATAAAAGGATATCAGATGTAGCTTTAAATATTTACAAGTAACACAGACTAGAGTAGTAACAAGCTGGTAACGTTTTAATATTGTAAACATTTGTTCCGTTTGTCTTGCGTACATAAGTTACATCTAGTATTTTATGTATCTAATCTTCAAGGTCTCTTGTCGAAATCCGTAGAGGTTGATTGCAGCAAAAAAATACACCCTATTTTGGGACAACCCTGTACAGTTTGCCATCATTTATTGATAATATGTAGAGCAGGCCATCAGGGCTCCTTTTAACGTCTGTTATTCCATTGAATCCAGACCCAAATTTTACCCTAGTCAATTCATTATCGCTGTCAGCTACCAAGTCCTTTAATCCTCTTTGAGTAGAATCAAAGGTCAAGCCTGATCTGTCTTTATTTATTTTAAAGAAATACAGGTTACCATTTTTATAGTCTCCCACAAATAAATTATCTTTGTATTTGGATCCTAATTTCGAAGAGTGGAAAAACGCCAAGCCGGTTACTGCTACTGGTTTCTTCCAGCTGAATACAGGATCTTTGTACTTAAAATTTGGAAAATTGACCAATTGATCAGGGGATACCTGGGTTCTTGAAATGGGGCCCATAATTTTTTTCCAACCACCATTAAAACCGGTAAGGACACCATTGACGTCATGTTGGATGTAATTGATTTCATCGTAACTATCAGGACCATTTTCAGTCTCCCACAATCGTCCTGTCATAGCATCCATGGCTAGACCAAAGCTATTTCTTATCCCATACGCATAATATCTAGATAATAAATCGTCTGCCTCACTAGACGTGAAGGGATTCATGACAGCGGCAGCAGAAATGGTATCCGGTTTGGGTATCTGAAAGATTACTCCTGTATCGTCAGGATCCGGTCCGTCGTTGATATTTTGTAGCTTGCCATTGTGATTCAAATCTCCGATTACGACGTACAGATTTTTGTCAGATGAAATAAGTAATTTTCCACCATTGTGGTTGGGACCTGGAAGCGCGGGTAGATCAAGAATTAGAGCAGGATTAGATAATGAAGAACCTGTCCATTCATAGCGATAAACTCTATTGCGTAGTTCTTGACCTTGAACCTGTTCAGTAAAGTACAAGAATACAAATGTCTTGATATTAGTCAGAGTAGCAACTCCCAGCAGTCCCCTTTCGTTCGCGCCATTGACAGATACTGTGAGGATCGAATTAGGTTGCAATACGCCATTTGAAATTAGACGTACATTACCAGTATTCTTTTCAAGTACCAAGATATTTTTACTATCTATAAATGCAATACTTGTTGGTGAGAATAGTCCTTGAGCAACTGTTTGTACTTTTAGTTTCTTGTCTGAGACACTCGGTGCCCCATCTACGAAATGTAAATTGCATACAGACGCAAGGACCATTATTAATCCGGCGATTAATCCCACTATCATTACCTCTTGGCCCCGAATAATCATGTTTCTTAGTAAGGATGTGATAAAGAGGCATAAACGCATGCTCCTGAACAGACTTTACCATTTGCTGAATAATATTATACTCGGTCTGATCTTCTGGTTTTACCAGCATCCCAATGAATGCGACAATGAAAGTGAATCTCAATTAAGTTGAAGCATCTTTTGACATGAATTATTCCGCACCACTTTCAGCATGTGATATGATCTTAATTCGAGTTGCCATTACTGATTTTTTGTGGACAATTCAGGCCATCCAGCAGCACAGTAACCACTGTACGGGCGTTGACTGGAAGCCGTTGTAGGGTTGGTTACGTTACCTGTATCCTGTCGCATCAGCTGGTTTGCCGACATCCTGTACTTCACGAAGGTAGCGCCAGGCATCGGGGCTAGACCCATCCAGATCAGTGAAGCCATAAATCTTTGCAAGTTGGCCGCTCGAAAGCGACTGACCATTCCAGCGAGCCACCTCGGGATCTGATGCTAGGGCAGCGACAGCACGCCCAACGTACCGTGGGGTTTCCGTGATCACGAAGTGCGGTTGCTTTAAGGTGGCATCACGCCAATTGGCCTCGCTGACATCGTAGTTATCAAGCATCATCTCCGACCGCATCCAGCCTGGAGTCAGGGCGACGGCAGTGCACCGATAGGGCAAAAGCTCTTGGGCCTGCGCCCAAGCCATGCGAATAACCGAAGTCTTGGCGAGGTCATAGAACAGCGACAATCGGTAATTTGCGTTGTTGTATTCGGCAGTGCCATCTGTCATCTCGACAACCAGCCCGCCCTGATTCTTGATCAAAATTGGTAGTGCGAAGTGGCTGGTGATGATATGCGTATCGATTGCGAGCCTCAGCATACGCAGTCCCCCTACAATGGAATGCTTCCACACTGGTACGTTCCATTCGGCCAATAACTCCGCGCCCAACACATCGTTAACCAGGATATCCAGACGACTTTGCTCACTCTCTATACGCGCCACCAATGCTTGCACTTGCGCCGGATCCAAATGGTCTACTTGCATGGAGATGCCCTGGCCGCCCGCGCGTTGCACCAACTCTGCCGTCTCTTCAATCGTTTCAGGACGTTTATACTCGGAACGTTGGGCTCGAGTGGTGCGACCAGTAAGGTACACCGTGGCGCCAGCGGAGCCCAATTCGACAGCGATTCCGCGGCCAGCGCCCCGTGTTGCACCAGCGACTAAAGCCACCTTGTCCTTTAGTACTTGACTCATGGTCTAACTCTCTCTTGTTCATTTCCGCTTAGAATTGATGCGCTACTACCCATTAACACTTACATTAAAGAATAATCCAACATAGATAAATTAATTATTCGTAACGAACCTATGAGTCCCATGGTTCTTGAAAAGTTTTTGAGATATCTAGGTGGAAACAGATCATCAAATAAAGAAATCAAAGTAGGTCATATGGATAATAATTTCAGGGAAAAGCAAGCCTGTATCCCGGGTTTTCCACCTTCTAAAATGAAACAGATACAAATGTTCCCAGATAACGGGGAACTGGATAGAGAAAAATTTTTCGTACTGAACGGAGATGCTTCCAACCTGAGACCGACTGCAAATGTTCTGGACAGTACTGGTAACATGATCAATCAATGGACTGTAGATGGTAACAAGATCAGACTAACATTGTTCAATGGCGTAACCTTGCTGAAGAAATGGGAAGAGAATGAAATCATATCAAGAACAACTGGATTTGAAGAATTAGAGCAAAGAGGAAGTTGGGTTGATCCAAAGACGGACTTTTTGAATGTTATTTGGGGAATGTACGTGCAGAGAAAGGAGGGCACAAAAAGTGGCTATTCCTTCTTTAGCAGAAGTTTGCGCCATAATAAAGATATTCATGATGGAATGGGGGGGACCGCGTACAAAGGTAATTTGGATATTGAAGGCTCTCTAAGTGTAAAGAAGGAAATATGGCACACAGGCGGATATCAGTTCTCTAAAAAATATCAGGCAACAAAAGGTAGCATCTTTGATAAACGTATAGGATATGCTGTAGGGCTGTACAATTTTGTCTACGATGATCAAAGCCTGGGAGTTTGTGTGATGCAGTTTTTAGATGAATTGTGTGACGGATCATGGGAACTGAAATATTTAAGGTGCGACAAGGAAAATATGGGATGGGGCAAACTAGGTGAAGGAGGAGGAGAAAAATTTGGAGGCAAATACGACCAGTTGATTTCATGGGGCAGTCCAAAAGTTACTTTTAGGTGGGATAACTCTGTGACATGGTTTGATAGCCCTTTTGCATATGAATTTGAAGTAACAAATGAAATGATTAGTACCGCCAAAAATGCTCCTCTTATTGAGCCAAGATAAAAACAGTCGGACCGTTACATACTGACATTGTACGATTATGGTTTCTTGAAGTAAATTTTCATTCGTCAATTAATTCCAATTTTCAAGAATTACAGGAAGACCTCCCTTCATCTTCATTCTTCCAATATTTTTATAATGCATTGAACAAAGGTATTTTACTTCACAAAAGCTCCTGAATTTACCTTCTTCGTCCCGAGAGGATACTTTTATTCTTACAGTGGAAGGATTCTTACAGCCAGAAACGAAGCAAGGATAATGACAATAGCTCAATTCCCCTTCTACACCACTTGTTACTTATTATTTTTCCCGTTAACTCGCAACCAAACATCAACAGGCTCTGGGACGTTCTAGATTACCCTTTGGTCGCTCCATCAGCATCACCTCTTGATTCAGTATTACAAATTAGATATTACTATTGTTTAGTATTGTTTGGTAACCAATGTTTTATTCAGGCGAATCTCTTGCTTCAGAAGCTTTTTGTCAATCTCACTAGAAAGCCACTCTTGTTGAAGCTTTATTTTTGTTGGTAGGAAAACTTCGGCTTGTATAACTCCATTGTATGACTCAATAGTTTCAAGGATTTTATCTGCAGTGAAAACGTCTTTGCTTAGGAATAGTACAGTAATTGTGTCTTGAGGCAATGTTGGAGGAAGTAGCAAGAAGTATTCTTGAAAATCAGAATAAATTTTGGCCAGAATTTTTTGGTACGACTCTTCACTAATATTTACGGTGATACCAAAAAGGATGTATCCCCGCAGGGACGAAGGATTCAAAAGTATACTGAATTTTAGCGTTTGATCGTTTTGCATTATATGAAGTCTTCGTGTGATTGTCTTCGTTGATATCGCAAGCTTTGAGGCGATTTCTGAGCTTTCTAGTCGTGGATTCGAAATGAGACACTTGACTAGAGCCAGGTCGGTGGTAGATAGTCGCGCGTCAGTCTTGTAGGAGTTCGTGATGAGCATGGTCTCCACTATTGCTGGTTTGAGTGCATCAGCGAGAAATTGAATCTTGTGTTCCGATTCTTCTTGAATTATTAACTTGAATGCCGACACGCCACCTAGAGATTCAACTTCTAACATTACTTCGCCCAATAGCCTAAGGTTATCAAGGACATTTTGTTTATCCCGACGCTTCCTTACGACAATGAAACATTCTTTTCTATATCCCAAAACGGAAGGCGAGATTATTACGATAAACTTCTCAATTACGCCAGTGGATATCATATTATCGATTCTCGTTTTGATGCTTTTTGAACTAAGACCGATCTCAAGGCCAATACTTCTGTATGACCTTCTTCCTTCGTTACTCAAAATTTGAAGGATTTTTATATCATGAGGGTCTAGTACGCCTTTGTGCAACTAAACATATTAAATAATAACCATAATATAAACAAATATGTCCTTTATAGCACCGAACTTGAGTGGAAGAGTTATATGTAAGACATTTTCTTTGATACTAGGGGTAAATTATATGAATTATAAGAAGTATGAGCATGAATTCGACAACCAATCGATAAACCGGCGAATCGTTCTTGTTGGTTCTGCAACATTCTTGTCATTTCTCCTCTTATTTAATACACACTTTTTTAATTCGGCTGCATTGGCACAAAGACTTAACTCGCGCACAAACGAAACTCAAGATCTCGGTATCAATTCTACAAACCTGCCTGAGGGGGCTAGTCAAGTTTCTACCAAGCTAGGGTCGTCGGGAGATGATCTGATTACTGGGACTGAGGGCAATGATCTAATCCTGGGGCTTCAAGGCTCTGATTCTATTAGAGGCGAGGGGGGTGCCGACGTAATTCAAGGAGACGAGGATCCTGACAAGTTATACGGAGGAAATGGTAACGATATAATTCAAGGTGGTCAAGGCAGTGATCTGATCTATGGCGAGACGGGGGATGACATACTCACTGGCGGCCTTGATGATGATATGCTTTCTGGGGATAATGGAAATGATAAGCTATATGGTGGAGAAGGCGACGACGTTCTTCAGGGAGGACCTGGCGCAGACTATTTTGATTGCGGCGATGGCATAGATATAGTTATAGATTCCAATGTATCAGAAGGTGATGATAGCGCCGGCAATTGCGAGGAGTTACTTAACAACATAGTCCTTCCTTCTGAGACAGGTCAGCTGGATATCACGGGTTGAATATCATGAGTGAAAATGAGAGTCAAAACAAAAATCAGATTGCACTAAAATTAAATAATATTTCAAAGGTATTTGTTTCAAAGTTCGAAAAACTAGTAGCCTTAAGACACATCAGCTTTGTAGTAAAGAAGGGAGAGTTTGTATCAATAGTTGGCCCATCAGGAAGTGGCAAGTCTACTCTTCTGAATATTATTGGAGCATTAGATAGACCTACAAATGGAACAGTCTCAATCGGAGGAGTGAATATATCGTCATTAAAAGATAACGAAATTGCTTACATGCGTAACAGGCTTATTGGTTTCATATTTCAATCTTACAATTTAGTTCATAGAATGAGTGTCCAGAAAAATGTGGAGCTTCCCGCTATGGTCTCAGGGATTAATAGATCTGATCGAAATCGAAAGTCGCTTGCCTTGCTTCAAGCACTAGGAATTAAAGATAAAGCAAAGCTAAAAGCTTCGAATCTAAGTGGTGGACAACAACAAAGAGTCGCTATAGCAAGAGCTCTAATGAATAATCCAACGTTAATACTTGCAGACGAACCTACCGGAAATCTTGACACAAAGACAGGTGCAGAAGTCTTTGATCTTCTCAAGAACCTTTCAAGAAAATATAGAAGAACAATTGTAATGGTTACTCACAATCCCGAGCTGGCAGGGCAGACTGATAGAATAATCTTCATAAAGGATGGAACTATCGAAAAGGAGGTTGTAAATTAGATGGCTGATAGAACTAATACCCACACTACCTCTCTGTTGTTTGGATTCGCAGTAATTTTACTCCTGTGTGCGGGCCAAGTGTTTAAGGGTGGTAACGAGACTAGTTATATAATTAATGCATTTGCGCAAACAGATAATTCGCCTGGATTTCAGGACTCATATTGGACAGATAATCTAAGTTCCATCCCCGGAGCCAGACAAACAAAGGTGGAAGTAGGACCTGGAGAGGGATCTTCGACTCTTGCCATAGTGCTTGTGAATAAAGCCAGGCAGGATATTACTGGCGTAAAAGGAGTCTTGACTTTGCCTGATGGCTTTGAGTCAGCAGGCACAGCTGCGGGACAGACCGAGAACAATGGACTGAATACTACAGGTAGTCAGTTTGCCGCAGCAAGCCTCAAATCCATAGTTAAGGCTGGCGATGTATTTACACTATATTTTGATATCAATACACTTGACACAGCAAAGATTGGACAATATTCAACCAGTCTAAAACTCGTTTATTCCAAGATACTGGAAATAGGAAATATCGAGACAGTCATACCAGTTCAATTCCGCCTACCAGGTAAGGTGATACTGGACGCAAGCATTCTCTCGACAGAAACTTTAATTCCTGGAACGATAAACAAGGTTCCCCTTTCGATCAGGAACATTGGCAGTACTAGTGCAAATAGTGTAACAGTTTCTCTTAACGGGATAAGTAGTGGAAACACAACATTATCAAATTCCTTGTCAGGATCTTCTGAGCAACCTACATCATCTGTTACCCTGGGCAGCACTACTTTCGACGTGGGTTCCATTCCATCAAACGGATCGAAGATAATAAATACTATAATCTATCCGAGCTTCGATGCGGGTGGAAAGGTACAGAATCTCAATCTTCAGATCTCCTACGGTGATGCGTACGGAAATCCAAAGCGAGTGAGTTCACTTATTGGGCTCGTTGTCGCACCAAAGCCTCCCGAGTCAGTTATCAGTTTAAGTACAAAGGACAATCTAAGTTTCGCCAGTGAGAGAGCAGATGTCAACGACACTGTCAACAAGAATGGTGTTCAAAATGCTGTTATCATAACTGCTGGACAAATCCAAGATCTAGATTTTGTCATATCCAATAATTCAAGCACCCCAGTTTCTAACTTGGTAATTACCCTAAACTCACCTTCGGATTCAGTAAAAATAATAGGCAATTCAAAATGGACTTTGAACTCTTTGCGAGCACAAGGGGATCAAGCATTTACCACAAAAGTTTTTGCTGCTAAAAGTGCAGTTGGAAACCCTATTCTTTTCAATTTGGGATTAAACTACATTTTCAATGGCGACACAAAGACAGATTCGATTGATCTTGGTGCTTATGTGACAGGTCAGTTCAAAATTAGGGCATATGACTTTAACGTGACTACTATAGGGGATATACCAAATCTTGTTGCCAACTTGCTGAATGAGGGAAATTCATTGGCAATGTTTACTACTGTAGAGATGATAAATGACCCGTCACAGCCCAAACACCTTGTTAATTCTTTGCCCCCACCCCAGTATTTGGGCGATTTGGACGAAAATTCACCTCTCCCAGTTAGCATTCCATTAGATATGCCAAATAAGGTGGAATCAGGAACATACCCTGTATCTCTTAGGGTAACATACAAAGACGATCTGCGAATAGAGCATTCTACTATCGTAAATGGAACTGTTCTTTTCCAGCAAAAGGCCCAAGCAGAACACTCTTCTGGAGGGTTATTTGGATCTGATCAAAATACAACAACCATTTTACCAGGAGTGATAGCAGTAATAGCGATCATTGGTATCAGTGTATTGATATATCTGAGGCGCAGAAGGAGAAGTAAACTCAAAATCCAATTGGAACAATCACAAAGCGATGATCTTGCATTAGACATGAATCCCTCTTTTGCAGAGGACAAAAAAGAATCCCATGAAAAGAAAGAAGATCAATCAAGTCTACAAAAGTAGGAGGAGTTTGGAAAAAAATGAACGTTCTTGAGATACTGCAATTCTCATTTGAGGCTCTAATGAGTAGAAAGCTAAGATCCATACTGACTATTTTGATGGTGATGGCAGGAAGTAGTCTTCTGAATTCTGTAAACGGATTTGGAGCTGGATTCACAGATTTATTCAATAAGCAATTTAGCAATCTGGCTCCCAACGTAATGTTTGTTACTAGCTCACAATCACAACAAGGTGGAGGAGGACCAGGCTCCGCACCCCCACCTCCAGCAAAGATAGTATTGAATTCTGCTGTCATAAACAGGATAAAATCTCTCCCATTTGTTGACGATGTTATACC
>JAKEIK010000192.1 GCA_022545895.1 Nitrososphaeraceae archaeon
CCATCGGTCCGCCGGCGGACATGCTATATGCAGTTGAGCCAATTGGTGTCGAAATGATGACACCGTCACTATTGTCATGCCAGAGGTCACCGTGGTTCACTTTAAGTACATATTCTAACAACGTGGCACTTTTTCTAGGGAAAAGGGCAACATCATTAAGTACTGGTTCCACTTCTTTTCCATCTACCTTCACAGAGAGTCTGAAAACTTCATCAACCTCGTAATCTCCTTTCTTTAATCTCATGACCGCAGATTCCAATTCGCTTACATCTACCTGCCCAAGGAAACCTGTGGAATCAGATTCGTAAATGCCTAGTACCGGAACTGAAAAATCACGTATCTTATGAGAATGATCAAGTATCACTCTATCGCCTCCAGCAACTAGAACAATGTCCGCATTGTGTGCTGAGGGGCTATCTCCATCCTTAAGAATTTTTGACTCTACGCCAAGATCGTCCAAAATTCCTTTTATCTTATAACCCAAACTGCCCTCCCTCCAGTCCTGACCTGAGATGGCTATCTTCATTTTCAGAATAATAACACCGATATGCTACCGCAATTTAAATCTAAAATGGATAACTTCTTTCATAATTTTTCGTATTTCAACGTATTATAGTAGTAAGAAGCATTTTCTTCAACTTTTGATCTTTTTGGAATTTTTTCAACCCCGCGACGTTTGGAATCTAATGCTGCTGCGGCGGCACCGACTGCAAAACAAAATGCCCACACAACGTCATTCTCTCTCATAAAGGTGCAACTAAAGGCAGACGAGATAATATCCCCTAGCCCTGTCGAATCAGGTATTTTAACATGAGGGAGATTCAACCAAAAATGAGTATTAGCGTCAGAGACATGAATGGTTCCTTCTTCCGTATGTATCACGAATTTAACACCATAATGGGTATGAATTTTCTTCATCCCAGAGAGTCCAAAGACGCCGCTGGTCATAGAACCAAGTTCTGCAGTATCAAGCTTGATTGCACTTATATTTTTCAGGTTCAGATGTGTTTCATTCTTTATTTCAATCATACCCGAAGGATCCACCATTCTTGTATATCCTTGCGGATCTAGCATCACAAAATTTCTTTTCCCGGGATTGTTTTTTATGTATTCCAGTACGGTCTCTGGAACTTCGTCAAGGACTGGACTTATGAGCCACCCATCTGTTTTTATATGTTCTACATCACTTAGCCTTATTTTTTCACAGTTCGATTCCAGTGTAAGCTTCCTAGATCGCCCGAGAGTTTGGATGAGAAACTTAGTAGTTGGTAGGCTCGACATGCCTGAAGGTTCCAATGTAATACCCCCACTCTTGAGAATGTGTAAGTACTCTTCTTTCAAGTTTTTTCCAAATCTAGTTACAATATTTATAGTAAAACCAAGGTTCTTTGATGTGAGACCCGCATAACATGGTGGTCCACCAACACTTTCTGTTTGGACTCCATCTTCACCTAGAATCTTGTCCATGACTAAATTGGACACAACTGTTAGATTCATTCCCTGTGAAGGACACACCATTTCAATATATATCTCCATGTTCAAGAATCAATTATCGTTCAATTGAAAGAATTAAGACCTTTAGTGATTCTGAGAGCGATCTGCTGTTACAAACCAAGGCAATTTTCCTTTTCCCAAGTCTCAATATTGTCGATGAGTGCTGTCATCAAGATACCAAATTTATTAGCTATACCATGGAGGCCAGATCATTAGTTTCTTCATTGTCCAATCACAATTATAATATCGCATATTATTTTGCATCAGTGAAAATAAAAATTGGAAACTAACAGCACATAAACTGAATCTTATCAGAAGATTTAAAGCATAGAAACTGAATCACCCTAATATGCCGAAGAAGAGGACAAGCAGAGGACGTACTAAAGGCGGAAAGGGCAGCTCCGGTACGGTACACTGCAGTCAATGCGGTGCTATGGTCCCCCGAGATAAGGCAAAAAAAGTGACTGGAAGAATCACTTTCGTTGAACCCGCACTGGCCAAGGAGTTGAGGGCTCAGGGTGCATACATAGCTCCTTCAACCGATGTAAAATTCTATTGTGTTTCGTGCGCTGTCCATAGAGGGATAGTGAAAGTAAGATCGGAGGCCGACCGTAGGATGACTGGAAGGTTACGCTAATTTTTAAGTTTTTTTAACGTATAGTGTAGTCTCTGAATGAACGTAAATGATGATAGGATAGAAACTATTATCGTGCCAATCTCTATAGAATTAGGTATTGGAAGGAACCCCATCACAGCTATTACCAAAAGTCTTTCTGCTCTTTCCCCCAGACCAATACCCTTCAAGTCGATTCCAAGTGACTCCGCCTTCGCCCTAGAATAACTGACCATTATGGACATTGATATCGCAATCAGACAGATTACTGGGTTTGCTAAGCCGCCTACGGATATTCCGATGAAAACTATGATTTCAGCAAGTTTGTCGTAAGTAGAATCTATAAAAGAACCCTTTGCAGTAGATTTGTTAGTAGCTCTGGCAACGCTACCATCTATGAGATCAAAAAAACCAGAAACTAACAAGAATATACTTCCAATCAAAACGGGTGAAAGTGATACTATTCCGGCTAATTGATAAGATAACCCGAAACTCAAAGCAGAAGCGATGGCAATCACCAATCCAACAGTGCTCCAAAATGTTGGGGAAAGCCCTAGTGTACCTAACTTTGTACCTAGTCGTGCAGTTAG
>JAKEIK010000193.1 GCA_022545895.1 Nitrososphaeraceae archaeon
AATTAATTGATCTAAGTAACGCAAAGGCATCTGGATGAATTTGATATCCCTTATTAATGGCATATATCAATGCATCAGAAATGTCATTTGAAATCCTCAATTCCTTGTTAGAGTGGAAAAGATTCTATCTTAATTATATTTCTCTCATCGATAAGTACATAACTCCAACTGGCATGCCACTTATTCATGTTACTCCTCAAGCACAGAATTTTTTTAACCGGCATAGGTGTCATTATATTTCTTATATCTTATTCTGTAGGAGCAAGTATCCAACTAGATCAAACATCTGCACAAAGACTTAAAGAAGCGTTTTTGCATAAAATTAATGGACTTAATTACGTTGGGATATTTACAAATAATTTTATTATTACTATGATAATGTTTCTACCCGGTATAGGAGCATTATTTGGTATATTCTCTGGCTATAGTACAGGAACTATATTCTCTGCCATAACTTATGACTCTGCATCCCATAATTACATTTCTCCATTGGTAATTCTCTTGACACCATTTGGAATGATGGAAGTATTTTGTTATGGTCTAGCAATATCCAGAAGCTTCATCCTACTTTTTTCCTTGATTAAAAAAGAAAATCTTGCAAAACAACTCAAGTCCATTTTAATAGAAATCGGAATTATTCTAGTAATTCTCTTTTTGGCCGCAATAATAGAATGGCACTTTATCTCAACTTATAGTACTAGATCTCAAATTTCTACTCCCTAAATTCATAATTACATCCTGAGTACATAGTTGGCATAATGGACAATATTTATTCTAGTATAAAGTAGCTACCATAATGTTAGGTCTAAAGATGTATCATACACCACACATTCATAATTATTCATGTATGATTGCTGCACTACCAGATATGGGAAATGTCGCTGGAATCGGAATGAATTTTCTCGTAAGAAAACTTAAAGCAAAGCTTTTTGCCGAAATATTTGCCTATTGGCCTCCTTATGTAAATTATAGTAATGGACTCTTAGATTATACACAGGCAAGCTACAAATTTTATTCAGTCGACTCAAAGAATATGATCATTTTTACTGGAGATTTTAATCCAGCTGATCCTATTAGGCTGTATGAAATTGCTCACGAGGTAATAAAGATGACAGAAAGACTCAATATTAATATCATTTATTCTATGGGGGCTACTTTAAAACAAAATATGATACCAACTCCTATAGATAATCCTATCTATATTGTAACTAATAATAAAGATATTTTGGAAAGGACCAAAGAATATAATAATCTTATATCTTACAATGGGCAAGGACAGATACTTGGATTTAATGGACTAATTCTTGGTCTAGCAAAGGAACAAGCAATTGATGCTCTCTGTTTATTGGGTGAAATTGATAATCCTAATATCATTCAACCAAAAACTGCGCAATTAATACTGTCTGTCCTTACACAAATATTAAAAATAAAATTACTAGACATGTCCGAACTTGAAGAAGAAGAAAAACGAAAAAACTTTATGGAACAACAAGTTAATTACTTCGAGAAAGTAATTCAAGAGGGAAAATCTCCTGGCATTGCATAACTAATTATTATTATAATCTAATCAAAATTCTAAGTAAGTTCTTCGTTTAACCTGATCGATAACCATTACAGATAACGCATCGAATTGACGCTCCTCCAACTCACTTACCTTCCCTCTAAAAGTCCTCTCATTACCCTTTGTAAGAAACTCGAATACCCATACATCTAGATCATCCGTTTGGAGCATATTATTCCTTAGAAATAATGCTATATCAGACTCCATGAATTGTCTTTCTCTATTTTTGGGCCACGGTCTAGGTAATAATATAACACTTCTCTTATTCCTTATAGCATTAAGTAACTCTTCCTTCCTTCGTTCGATATCTTCTGTAATATGAAAAGTGATTATCGCAGCCTTATCAAGTGGAACTTTTGACCTTGAGGCAGCTACTTGAATCGAACTGATACCTGGTATCATTTCTACATTATCTTTACCAAAAATTTCTAGTAATCGATCAATGACTTCTGATTCTGAAAAATTTACATCACCTGTAAATGGTACGGTACAATATTCATTAGTCTCCATCCGATCAAATATATTCTTGTAAATGTCATCCTGAGAATCCATTGTAACTTCACTTATTCGTTGCCATGTAGGATCTAACAGATGTCTAATGATCGATAACGTATAAGAATATCCTGCTATATAACGAGATTTTGTTATCTTGTACTTCACAATATCAGTAAGATATTCTGAAGATCCAGGTCCTACTCCCACTACAAATAACTTACCAGCCATAGGACTTTTCTCGCTTCCAGATCAAATCTATACTTTTATCTAAAATTATTGAACAATGTAATAACAGGTGACCAATCCATCCGCTGAAATTCTAAAGGATCTTTTGCTGGATACTTTACCCAACTTTTAACCACTGAAAATTTGTAATGCTTTTTTCCCTTCTCATCAATAAAGCTAATTCTTAATGCTGTACCCCATCGCTTCTCTTCAATAAATAAATCTGTAGTTTTACTGAAAGGCATCTCAATATTCTTAATACTCTTATTCATATCCACTCTTAATTCATTAATACCGTAATCTTCTATTGGACGAAAAATGTTTTCGTCCTGTTCAAATCGTATACGTTGTCGTCTTGAATACACGTCATGCACTCTATATGTCATATCTGTTTTGCTTATAAATACAATTCGTCTATCTGTAATAACGAGCATCCCCTCTATACCTCTTTTCATAAAACCCACTTCACCTCCCCAAATCCACATTAAATGTGCCTTAATTTGTTCATCCCAGTCTAACAATCTTTTCCAAATTAGTATTCATAAATATTAACCATTATCTCTTGTTTCAAAGTAAAATCATGTGTACACACTATGACTCATATTACAAATATAACTAATAGCAGTAAAATATTTTTAATCTTGCCTGAGTTAATCATATTCATAGTATATGGAAGACTCGATCTTATCCAATAAACATCAAGATAACAGCGACATCAAAATAACTCTAAATGGGACGAAATTACAGAAAGTCAGAAAAGATTCTATAGAAAATCTAGAACAATTCTGGTCAAATGAAGCTAACAATCTCCTTTGGTTTAAGAAATGGGATAAAATACTAGACTGGAACCCACCATTTGCAAAATGGTTTGTTGGAGGTCAGCTAAATGTTAGCGTAAATTGTGTGGACAGACATATAGATAATCATCATAAAAACAAAGCTGCGATTATTTGGCAAGGTGAGAATGACACAGTACAAACATACACCTACTATCAATTATATCTTGCTGTAAATAGGGTTGCTAGTGCATTAAAAGAATTAGGTATAAACAAAGGCGATAGGATAACAATCTACCTTCCAATGATACCAGAGTTACTCATTACTATGCTAGCATGTACACGTATTGGCGCTATTCACACAGTTGTATTCTCTGGTTTTAGTGTAAAAGCGTTATCTGATAGAGTAAACGATTCAATGTCAAAATTAATTATAACAGCAGATTACGGCATTCGTAGAGGTAATAAGGTTCAGCTGAAGAAAGTGGTCGACGAGGCGATATCAATTATGCCTACAGTAGAGAATATTATTATACTTAACAGAGGAACAGATGAATTAAGTCTCTCTAAGAATGAGATAACGTGGCAACAACTAATTGAAAATGCCAAGAGATTTTGTGAGCCAGAAATAATGGAAAGCACAGATCCATTGTACATTCTCTATACATCTGGTACTACAGGTAAACCAAAAGGCGTTCTTCATGGTACAGGTGGATATCTAACTCATTTATATGCCACTTCGAAATGGGTATTCAATTTCAATGAGAAAGATATTTTCTTCTGTACTGCTGATATGGGATGGGTTACCGGTCATAGTTATATTGCATATGCACCATTATTACATGGAGTAACACAAATCATACATGAAGGTGCGCCAGATTATCCTAAACCAGATAAATATTGGACTATCATAGAAAAACACGGTGCCACAATTCTCTATACCACACCCACAGCACTTCGTATGTATATGAAATATGGCTCTGCAATACCTAACTCTTTTGATCTATCAACCCTGCGTTTATTAGGCACAGTCGGCGAACCGATCAACCCTGAAGTTTGGATGTGGTACTTTAAAACCATAGGAAAAGAACAATGCCCTATCATTGATACATGGTGGCAAACCGAAACTGGTGGTATCATGATTAGTCAATGTCTTGGTATAGATTCAATACCGATGAAACCAGGATCTGCAACACTACCTGTTCCTGGGATTGATATCGCAATAGTAGACGAAACTGGAAGATATGTTGATTCAAATACTAAAGGATATCTAGTTATTAAGAAACCATGGCCTGGCATGCTTATGACACTGTGGAATGATGATGAAAAATATCAGAATGTATATTGGAATCGATTTCCTGGATCCTATTATTCAGGAGATTTTGCATTAAGTGATACAGATAACTATATTTGGCTTTTAGGAAGATCTGATGATGTACTTAAGGTAGCAGGACACAGATTAAGCACTATGGAGCTTGAAAGTGCCTTTGTTTCCTTTAGTGCAGTAGCAGAAGCAGCAGTAACTAGCAAACCTGACGAAAAAAAAGGCGAGTCGATCGTAGCTTTCCTGGTACTAAAAACTAGTCATCAAGCATCAGAACATCTACGCCAAGATCTAATTAAACATATAAGAAATACAATCGGATCAATAGCTACACCTGACGAAATTCATTTTGTTGCACGCCTTCCAAAGACACGCAGTGGAAAGATAATGCGAAGACTACTAAAGTCCATATCTGCCAACTCAGA
>JAKEIK010000194.1 GCA_022545895.1 Nitrososphaeraceae archaeon
AGCTTCTATTTTTCACTATGATAAACTAACCGTTGATAGTGTGAAGAAATATTTATCAGATAGACAAATCAAGATGAGATTTGATTAGCTGTAAGTTTGCTGGTGTCAGTTATTGTAATCCATGGTTTTGTCCTCTATCGAATCTCGCGACGTAGTAAAAATGTAAAAAAAAAGCTCCATTGGAATTCAATGGCACAATGACACAAGGCCCATGATGGTCAGTGAAATATTGAGACGATAATTATTATTCCGAATATTATTTCACCTGTCAGGAGAAAGTCCTTTATCTTGGAGAATAAATTCTTTCTATATCGCTTGGATCCTCTTATGACTCGTTGGTCACGGATTGTAACTAGGGCATATAATTTCGTTAAGGCAACAAGAAAATTAATAGCGACGTAAATCGGTAAGAAGACGATGTCTTGTGGATGTCGCCTTATATGAGGAATGATTTTGATACCCCGCCCTATGATCCATAACAGAACGATAAATGTCGCAAACACCCATTGATGATTTGCTATAGCAATCCCAAAAAAAATTGGCCCTAAAAACAACGTAAACGTGGAGATGAATCTATCTAACATAAAGAAGGCAAGATACGGATGTCTCCAAGCCCATCCATCCCTTAGGCTCACAAAATCGGAGTTGTGGCTATTCCTAGACCAGCGAAGCCGCTGACTCCAGAAAGTCTTGAAATCCGAAGCTGCAGAAGAGTAGACCACAGCATTACTCTGATAATATGTCTTCCAACCCTGTTCTTGTACAAGCCTCGTTAGGCACTTGTCTTCTCCAGACTCTTTTTTCCTTCCGAATATTATTTCATTCAGGAAAAAGTCCAGTTTGTGAAGTATTATTTTCCTACGATAAAGCGATGTCCTTCCAGAAAGGCAAGATAATGCTCGACCAGCCGCTGTCTGTGCTGGTAAGTCGTAGTAATTTCTCATATCCCAGAACACATCTGTCATTTTTTGCCACAATGAACCTCTTGATATGGGATGCTGCCTAGTTGTCACGCCTCCAATACTAGGATCTGCTTGAAATGGTGCTAGCACGTTATCTCTTATATTAGAGCCCCAAATTGTATCGCTATCAACCAGGGCCACAATATCGGAGCAGGATGCCAGAATCCCGTCGACAAGCGCTGCTCTTTTCCCGGGTTTAGATGTTACAATCAGTTTGGCACTTGGTTTGTGTTTACTAAAATCATTAAAAACATTTATGCATTCTGTATCAGACTTGTCTATGACAGCTACAAGTTCATCAGGCTTATTTTCCCACCATGAATTAAGGGCATTTCTAAAAATGTGGGGATCTTCATTGTAAACTGGCGTGATTATCGCAAAAGAGAGTCCTCTGACGTCTTTTGGGATTTTTCTAGGTTCCACGGCTTCGTATACTGTTGCTGTAGCTTTTTTTATTAACCACACTGTCCATCTCCATGCTCCGATTATTCCAATAGGAACCAAGAGCCAAAATTGTGAGCCTTGCGCGGGAATGAAATTGCGACTTAGATATTTCGCCAGACCATCACTGTTATAGATAATATCATTGAGATCAAACCAAACTGGCGAAGTAATTAATGCGACTACAAAAGAGATCAATACAATATCGAATACTATTGATCTGGAACGGATAGTTTGGTGCTTAAGTACGCCTGTAGTATTTATTAAATTTGTTCGCCTTTTTATTATAGTGATCCAGGTATTTTTATTTAATAGTAACTGTTCCTATGCTCTATAAATCAGTGAGCTAACATATTTCTTGCTAAATTCAACAAAAGCATATCAAGGTAGAAGAGACAGGATTGTATATATATGATTCCTTACAAACGGATACAATTATAATGACATTAAAAGGGATAGGAGGGTGTGGGAACGAGTAAAATCAGCATAATTGGCTCCGGCATTGTTGGAACTGCAACAGGTCGAGGGTTTCATAAGTTAGGACATGACGTAATCTTTTATGATATTGCAAGTGAAAAGATCAGACCTCTCAAAAACCTAGGATACAATGTCGCATCTACTCTAGAAGAAGCTATGTCTCAAACTGGAATCTCGTTTATTTGTGTAAATACTCCCACTAATAATGGACAGCAAGATCTGTCGCAAATCATGTCTGTGCTTTATCAACTTTCAAATTTCCTCAACAATAGCGATGGATTTCATCTTCTGGTATTCAGAAGTACAATGTTGCCAGGAACTATGAGCAATTTTGTAGTAAATTATTTAGAAAGACATTGTACTAAGAAGAGAGGGATTCACTATGAAGTATGCTATAATCCAGAGTTTTTGAGACAAAATTCGGCATTGGATGATTTTTTCTCTCCAGACAGAGTCATATTGGGTGAGGATCGCAAAGGAATATCAGAATCACTAATATCAATGTATAAGGAATTAACCGACAAGATTATTGTTACATCTTTCGAGGCGGCTGAGCTGATAAAATATGCCTCAAATTGCTTCCTCTCACTAAAGATTTCATTTTTCAATGAAATTGGCATGATTTGCCGAAGTGTGGGGGTCGACGACAAGATAGTCAGTTTGGGAGTTTCTCTAGATAAGAGGATAGGAAAATACGGAACTGAAGCCGGGAGACCGTTTGATGGAATGTGCTTACCAAAGGATACCCAAGCTCTGGCGTCGTTTATGAAACAACACGATATAGAACCTGATTTACTCCAGGTAGTGCTCGACATTAACAAGAAGATTGAAGATATAACTGCCACGAGACAAATTGTATCAGGAATTAGGGAGTCGGTACAAGTTTAGTTGTCTACACATACCATTTAATTATAACATTTTGTTTGTATAATATTCCACAAGCTGGGCCAATCGACATTTAGTAAATTTATATTTGGCAGAAGACCGTTTCGCCTTGATGGTTTTGTCGCGTATTACATTTTCTCTATCAATCTTCTTGATTATGACAGTTTTATTCTCTATAACTCATTTTCAGGCACAGGCTGCTCCCTATAAACCACATTTGATAGGTGTGGACATGCTTGGATATTATACTAGTATGCCGCAGACCAGGGAATTCAAAGATCCGTTGCCAGAGAATTATTTTGATGATAGTTTCAAATTAATTAGCCAAGCAGGACTGAACCACATACGGTTTGTGTACTACTGGGAATCGTATGTGAAAGATCCGCTTGCATTCATTAACGAACTAAAGTTCGTGGCGTCTACGGCAGACAAATACGGTCTCAAAGTTATTTATGATAACCATCAATTTCACACATCATCGTGGCTTAACCCTCAAAGAGGAACTGGTTTTCCATCTTTCTTTTTTCAGAATAATACTCAGTATGCATTTGGTAGTGGAGGAGGTCCCAAATACCCTACGGCCTCTTTATGGTGGGGGAACTGGTGGAATAGACAGATAACAGATTTGAATGGTACCGACGGATGGACGCTGTTAGATCAATTTCTAAAGAAAGTTGTGGATACAGTAGACTCTCATGCCAGTACTGTAGGATACGAGATATTAAGTGAACCTCAAGTACATAGCTCTGACCAATGGGAAAAAATAGGTGCATTCAATTCATTCATAACAGATCAGCTCAGGACCGTAACTGCAAAGGATATTGTCTTCAGCATGACTATTCCAGTTGATCTAAAGAGCCCCATTGGGGTAAACGCTACAAACCTTGCAAAAATGACCCCAAGTGACAAGACAAACGTTGTTTTCAAGTTCAGCTTGTATGGCTTACCCAAACCTGGAAGCTATCAAGAACAACGACTTAAGATGTTTGTAAGCACTGGACAAATAGCAGGCGTACCTATCTATGTTGGAGAATGGAATAATGTTGATAGAGACCTTACTGTTAATGAAGAGGGAGATGTGGTTTTTGAGATAAATCCTCAAACTAGTAATATTACACCAGCGGACACTTCTCTTATTCTCAACAAGTTTAACGAAGTTAAGGTATATGGATGGGCATTTTGGTATTGGAATTTCCGTTCGCATAGAGTCGATAATTTCAACCTCGTGATCGCAGAACCAAACGGTTCTTTGAAACCAACTCAGTATTATGATATACTCAAGAATGCCATAAATGCTACCTATGGACGATAAGTTAGGCCTAGTGCCAAATTTCTCTCAATCGAATATCATAACTGAGCCAGCAAGTCATTTCTTTTTCTCATTATTGAATTTCAATACATTCCAGAAGATTTATTTCCGAATGATAATGATCTAGAAGCTGACGAAGGGCACAGGCGTTGACTACACAACTATCACTAAAAAAGAAAAGCAAGTTATGGCCCATTGTCTTTGTTGCTATTCCCCTTTTGCTTTCCGCCTACACTCATTTATGGAATCCAGCCGGGTTTCCCTCACAACACGTAGATGAAGGGCATTACCTTAGAAAGGCGGTTTCAACCGAAAGCGGCCAAGGGCTGCAACCTCAGAATAGATATTTGGCACCATATTTTGGGCAGATATTTCTGGCAGGAATATTCAAAATTATAAGCTATCCCGATTTTTTGATCAAAGAAACCATTGATGGGAAATCTATTCAAGAATTTTTCATGATTCCCAGATTGCTGATGGGAATTCTCGCCATAGTAGATACATTCCTTATTTACAAAATTTCACAGCGAAGGTATGGCAATATAGTCGCACTAGCAGCTTCGATTCTTTTTGCGGTTATGCCGTTCACCTGGATGACTAGAAGAGTATTCCTTGAATCCATACAGCTTCCATTTATCTTGACTTCAATAATGCTAGTCATTTATTCAGCTGACATGAAGCAGCACAAGAAGATAGCCATAATTGTTTCTGGCATATTTATGGGACTGGCCATTTTCACGAAGGTTCCTGCATTCACTACAATTCCATTGGTTGTGTTCCTTACATATTCTAACACCAGGCGTCTTCGATATGTCCTGTTGTGGATAATACCAACTATATTAATTCCAGCCCTTTGGCCCATACATGCTGCGGCAGTAGGAGACTTGAATAATTGGGTAGATGGAATTTTATATCAGACAGATCGAGAGAGTCGTCCTCTAATAAATGCCTTGAACACATTGTTCCAAGTTGATCCTATATTTTTCGTGATCGGCATTGGCGGAATCATATACTCGGTATTTAAACGAGACTATTTTCTCATGATTTGGACATTTCCCATTTTTATCTTCCTTCAATTGATTGGTTATGTTTCATCATTCCACCTCATTTCTCTCCTTCCTCCTCTCTGCATAGCAGGAGGACGCTTGATTGCAGAAATCGGAAATCGGTCGGCAAATCAAAGTGTCCGTAATGTGTTACCATTTATCAGGATTTCTGCAATTGGTCTCTTTGGATTGATCAGCACAAGCATGATAATATCAATTGATATGAATTCGACCTATTATCAAGCTCTGGCATTCCTAGTTCAAAAACTCCCAGATGCCAAAACTACTAATTCCAGTAACTCTAATATTCAGTCTGCAGGCGAAAGGATAACTGTCAGCGGTAACCCAGAGTATTTTTGGATTCCAGAATTTATTTTTGATAAACAATTTGTAGGGAGTAGTTACTACAGTAATGTCCCCTTCAAGACTGACAAGTACATAATGATCATTGACAAGGGCTTCCTAAACATATTAGACGGCAACTCTCGTTCACGTGAAAGGTTGACTCTTGCACTCAACGCTACACAAAGCCTTTCCGTGTTCCAGCAGAACATGACCGGTGATCTTGACAATTCAAAGTATCCTTATACAGGTCTTAAGCTTACTCCTGAAGTCAAGTACATAGACATACGATCAAACTATTAATTACTAAACAAGGGTCTGATCAATGGATTTCTGGGCCCGTATATTTTAGTTTCCATGAATTAATTAATTCTCCTTAGATTTTCCAAAAGTATTTAATTTGTGCAAACCTCATAGTTGACTGACCGATAATGCGAATGCTTTTCCTCCATGCCGATTTTGTCGAATATGAACCCATTTCTAAAGAAATCCAGTTAGCTGAAGAGGGAATTCCTATCGCTAAAAAAAGGATGGATGATCTGATAGTCGTACTAACTGCTGTCGAGAGTGAAGATGATGAAAATACAGCATCAGATTCATCTACCGAAATAAGAAAATATGGAGACCTTGTAAAGTGCGATCAAGTCTTAATCTATCCGTATGCACATCTAAGTTCGAATTTGGCTTCACCCAAGGTAGCTCTACAAATTCTCCAATCTCTAGAAATGGGGGTTCGAAAATTTTTTCCAATTGTAGCAAGAGCACCATTTGGTTGGACCAAGTCTTTTAACATTAAGGTTAAAGGTCATCCATTGGCCGAAAATGCTAGAACAATAACAGGCCAATTCAAACTGTCAAAAAGCCCTGACAAGTCAGGCAATGATGAATCAACTGCACTAAAGGCGGAAGAAACTGTTAGATCTTCTTGGCATATTCTAGAAGTAGGAGGCCATTTAGTCCCTTTTGCAGAATATTCCTTTAATAAGGATCAGTCTAATCTTAAAACCTTAACAGACTATGAATTCTCAAAAAAGAGAATAGTTGATGAAATCCCGCCTCACGTCAAATTGATGAAAAAATTAGGAATTGCGGACTATGAACCTGCATCTGATAGCGG
Organism: Nitrososphaeraceae archaeon; assembly: GCA_022545895.1. Classification (GTDB taxonomy): domain Archaea; phylum Thermoproteota; class Nitrososphaeria; order Nitrososphaerales; family Nitrososphaeraceae; genus TA-21. The sequence goes on from JAKEIK010000194.1 coordinate 6,580, forward strand.
CAATATGAGGTTCTATCCCAAAGGAAAATTGATGAAGTCTCTATTAGAGTCACACATTAGTCGCAGGATATCAGAATATGGAGGTATGGAGGTAGAAACGCCCATTATGTATGATTCTCAACATCCCACATTACAGAGCTACTTTAACCGGTTTCCAGCCAGACAATATAACGTATTCTCCGATAACAGACAACTTTTTTTAAGATTTGCTGCTTGTTTCGGTCAATTCTTGATGGCAAAGGACTTTCAAATTTCTTACAAAAACCTACCCTTGCGTCTGTACGAACTGACCAGGTATTCTTTCAGGAGAGAAAAGAGCGGTGAACTGGTGGGATTGCGGCGATTAAGGGCGTTTAGTATGCCTGATTGTCATGCACTTTGCAAGGACTTAAACCAGACAAAACAGGAATTTCTGAAAAGATTCGATTTATCGCTTCGAGTTCTGAACGAATTAGGAATTTCTCCGAGTGAAGATGTTGAGATGGCAATCAGATTTACAAGTCAATTTTATGAAGAAAATAAAAATTTCATTGAACAGTTGGTAAGTAAATTTGGGAGACCCGTACTTGTTGAAATTTGGCCGGAGCGTTTTTTCTACTTCACATTGAAGTGGGAATTCAATTTTATCGACAACATTGGTAAGGCCGCAGCACTTTCGACAGATCAGATCGATGTAGAAAATGGAGAGAGGTACAACATCCAATTTGTTGACGAAGACAATACAAAGAAATTTCCGATAATTTTGCATAATTCCCCTAGTGGAGCCGTTGAAAGAGTGATATACGCTCTTCTTGAAAAGGCTGCACGCTATTCAAAATTGGGTAAGGTACCGTTTCTCCCGTTATGGCTCACCCACACACAGATAAGGCTAATTCCAGTCTCCTCGACTCATATTGACTTTTGTGAACAGCTATTCATCGAGCTTACAAAAAATCAGATTAGAGTCGACATAGATGACAGGGATGAGTCGGTGGGGAAAAAAATTAGGGATTCTGAAACGGAATGGATATACTACAGCCTAGTCATTGGTGACAATGAAGTTAAGAGCAATCAACTTGTTTTGCGTGACAGGGTGAACAAAAGTCAGCATCATGTCTCACTTGAAGAGATTATCAAAATGATAGAATCACAAATCGTTGACAAACCTTATCTCCCATTAAATTTGCCATCTCATCTTTCTCGACGTCCTAAAATAATGAATTAGTTGCCACTTCATGGTAGATGTTAAATCAAGCAACAATCATGAACTACAATCCTACGCGTGGTGACTGGCTTTCCTCTTTACCTTAAATCAGTAGCGTTCCTAAATGTGAATGTAAATATATGATGATCCCAATTTCTGCGCATTTAGGATATTTCTGGATTACAAATAAATACGTACAGTCAGATTATATCGCCCATAAAATAGAATCAAATCCTACAATAAGATTGTGTATGCGGATCTAATGCAGTAAAATTGAGATAGGAATATTTTACATATTTCAAATTATTTTGTGAGTTGGTGAGTTGGACGCAATACGATTCTATATTAGATCATCTTTTTATACACCAACTTTGTACTAGTTCTCATAGATGGGAAGAGTAGAGAAGGGAGTACACTGTAGTGTCCAAGGCTGTGATAATTCTGCAGAGAGATCGATCAGTAGTAGCAAAGCAAGTATGGCAGGTGATCTTGTCATAAACACATCGAACAAAAGAGCATATCTTTGTAGGCAGCATTATAAAGAGTGGAAAAAGGCAACCAAAGACGACCGAGAAAATGAAAGAGCGCGATGGGCATAGTGGTTTGCTTTTTATTGAGGATTCTAGCAGGCTCGAACGAATTAATGTCGTGTGTGCAGAAATTTTCTAGTCAATAATCGAAGAAGAGTCTGGGTAGCTAAAGTGCCTTCGCGATAATCGTTATTTCTTAACGAAACTTCAACCATATCCATACCAACTAGATTGGCAGTTTCGTGTATGCCTTTAAAAATCTCTACTATGTCAAACGGATTCAGACCGAAAGGTTCTGGCGTTCCTGTACAAGGAACATATTGAATGTCATATACATCTATATCGAATGATATGTAAATTTTTCTATTTTTCGTCAGTTCAGATAAACTCGAGACGACATATTCGATATTTTTGTTCACTTCCCAGGCATCAAACGTTATCACGCCATTGTCATGTGCAAATTGATCTTCTACCTCGTCAGCCTGTCTTATCCCTATCTGTATAATGTCATTACCTGTGACATGGCCTTCTTCGATCAGCCTAAAAAATGGCGTAGTGTGGCATAACCTGTTTCCGTTATATTCTGACTTGAGATCCCTATGAGCATCGAAATGAATTAAGAGTGGTTTGTGATTTGAAAGACCTTTATAGCAAAAATATGATATAGTATGTTCTCCTCCAAGAGATATGGGAATTTTGTTGCAGTCTCTTAATTGTCTAATAATGCTGGTAAGATTTTGATCTAGATATGACATAATAAGAGGAATATTGTGAGAACCCCCAATCTTCCTAGGAATAATCAAATCTCCTATATCTAAGATTTTTATCAGGTTTTTAATATCGACCTTCTCTTCAAATACAAATGTTTCAATCTGATGAGCAGAAGTAGTCCTAATTGCCTCCGGTCCTCTTGCGGTACCTTTCCCAAAGGAAGTAGTTTCTTCTAGTGGGATTCCCAACATGATGACATCCGACTGTTCGAATGTAACGCCAATATCCAAGTCCCCGAAAGATGCCTTAGCAACAGTTTTTTCGGGTATCCTAAACAAAGTTTCAATTGCATTAAGAAGAGTGTGCAAAATATGAATAGATGGGTGTTCTTTTCATTTAAATTCGTTATCTTAGAAATAGTTAGAATTACGTCTTGTTGCCGATAGCTAGGATCTTTTCCAGAAAAGCTCGTCTAGATTCGCCTGTCTAGGCTTGCCAATGATAGATTTAAAATTCACGTTCAACACAGAAAGTAACTGGTCAAATGTTGACTCTATGGCTTCAAGATATTTTTCTTTATCTATTTCATTGAAGCTAGCCAACTCCACAGGCTTAACACCGTCTGTAGTCTTTGTTTTAACATATGAGATAATATGTCCAACCTTTACTTCCTTGCCACTGCCACTCAATAACTTCGCAGCCTTGATATGCTGAGGTAATCCCTTGAATGAAGCAATATCATTCCCGGTTCCATCTATCGAAAAATTCTTGAAATTGTCGGCTAATTTAATTCCGTATTTTTCTGGAGATTTGTTTACCATCACATTAAAAGTGAGATCCGGAAGTGGGATTTCGTTAGCTTCGAGTTTCAATGCATTTTCTTTGATAACTTCTATTATCTTCACTTTTGCTGAAGTAAAATCAGAAGCAGTATTTACGTTACTCAAAATGTCAAGAACTTGATAGAATGCTCTTCTTATAAACGGAGGAGTGTGGGATTTTTTTCCCGTTAGTCCCTTTACATCAACCGTACCGTCTTTTAGTACTCCGAGGTAATTCTTTTTCAAATCGCTAAAAACTACATAACGATATTCCTTGTCTAGTTCGAGATCAATACCCAGATTGACTCGTGCCCATTTGGAAACCTCTTCAACCCTTCCTTCAGTTGGATCTTTCAAAAACAAAGAGTCCGTATCGCCATATACTACTTCTATTCCTATCTCTTGGCACTTCTGGATAGTTTTAGTTGTAGTATCCCTGCCGATAGCAGCAGTTGCGTCAGCCACAGGCAAACAGTACAGTGGAAATATTTCTGCGCCCATGACTCCATAGCTTGCGTTAAGGATGACTTTTATGGCCTGGCTTACTACGACATAAAGCTGCCTCTCATCATAAGCGAGAGACTTATCTTTTGATAGTTGTTTGTAATACCCGACTCGTAGATCTCGTAATGATCCTATCAATAGAGATGTAATGCCTCTCCTTTTTTTGCAGATCCAATGATTAGTGTTAGGTATATTTTGGGCAGGATCATTCTGACATTCCAAATGAGGACAATTTACAGTTTCGTATGACAGATTGTGAACTTTTATTATACTAGGGTAAAGACTCGCGAAGTCGACCACTACAACATTAAAGTGTATCCCTGCAGTTGGTTCAACGACAAGGCCGCCACGATATTTTTTTTCTTTGATTATTGCCGTTGTAGAAGCCTGCCCCTTCGTCAAAAGTTCATCGCGACGGGGGATAAGTGCATTAATCTTCCTATGCTCAAAATACAACATACCCCTTATCCATTGATTCACACCAAATCGTGAAACGTCTTCTATGGATAATCTGGAGATCCTCGCGATTGCAACTAGAAGTTTCATGAGAAGATCATCATTGAAGCTGGTGAGCCTAAATGTCAGGTCAGCATCTTTTAGACAATATTCAGCCAATTTCTCAATCGAGAGCTCACTTATGTTTCCATCGAAATCGATTTTGCCATCGTTCAAGAGCGCTTCAGAAATTGCCCCAAGTCTGAACTCTGAATATTTATGGCTGAACGCATAAATTTGAATGGATCTGTTCTGAAACGTCCTGAAGAGGTCTATATGTATACCATGTTTGAGTTGCACAGGATCCGCTTGAATACCTTTTTTAATGAATGATTCACGTCTGATCAAAATTGGTATTTCTTCTTTGGGTATCGGAGAATTAGAAACAGGATCAATTCTGGAATCTTGTGCTCGAGTGTACAGATAAGGCAGGTCAAAATCATCTCCATTAAATGTTAATACAATTGGATACGACCAAATAATACTAAATGCTTTTTGAAGTAGTTCCTTCTCTGTTTTACATATCTCTACCGCGGGCGTCAGCATACTAGTATCTTCACGAGAATCATCCTTTTGTAAAATAAGCACCTTCCTCAGACCATCACTTGATACTAGTCCGACGGCAGTAATCTTTCTGTCATGTTCCCTTGGATTGGGAATCCTGCCTTCCTCTGAATCTACTTCAATGTCGACTGCAATACGTTTCATACTTGGTATGGGTTGATTAAGGAGATTGGCCCATTCCGTAATGTATTTTCTGTACTTGTCGTTGCCTGCTTCTTTGGCGCCATCCATCATTCGATCCCATAAGAGATTTTTTAAGGCCTCTTCAACAGTCTTAGAAATTTCATATCGTTCTTCAATTATTTTGTTACCAATTCTAATATAATAACTACCTGGAATTAACCTTGAATCATAAAGATAATTCTCGTGGTATTTTATGTCGGCTTCCCAGGCCGTCAATTTTTCACGAATGCTATTCTCTGTTCCTCCAATTGACAGTGGATCAGGAGCAGTAATTTTCAGTACTTGAATATCTCTATCATTTATTAGGTCTGTCTTATTTTCTAATGCCATCGAAAATCTCTTATCGTTACTAATTATTTGCTCAAGAGTTGTCTTGTACTCTATTTTCGTATAGCAATAAGGCTTATGTTTGGTTGCATCCGGCCAAAAACAAATTGAATCTAAACTCGGAACATAGAATTTCAGATAAACCTTTTGATCCTCTCCAGAATATATAGCAGACACCAGCATTGCTCTAGTATTTTCCGGTAACTCCAGCCAGTAGTCATTTTTTGTCTTCTTAGTTTCAAGAAGTGAACCTTGCGCCAAGCAACGTACTAATAATTCTTCTATAATAAATATTTGCAGATACCCTTACAAATTAGAATTTGGTAAGTAAATCATGACTAGAGATGTCGTGGTCGAAAATGTCTTGCTTAAGCTTCGTACAGAAGATTGACCGCATTGTCAGGACCAGTTCAAAGATCTTTGACTGAAAATTCGGATCACTTGGATATTTGAATGAAATTAGCTTTCTGGGCCCAGACAAGAGTTTACTATCTCGACGTGCAAAGTCCTTTCCGAGGCTAAGAAAAATCAATTGAATCATCATTTTCTTGGCTTTTTAGCAGTGTTCTTTTAGTTAGTAATTTACTAGCGTTAATAATTAGGAAAAGTACACATTGGTCGATTGATTGCTCTTATATCTTGTCATAG
>JAKEIK010000195.1 GCA_022545895.1 Nitrososphaeraceae archaeon
CTTACGATCCCTATCCTTTATTTATTTCCTCGGGCAAAGGATCCAAAATAGTAACATGTGATCACGATACGTTACTGGATTATTGCATGGGTTATGGTGCAGTACTATTAGGTCATGCTTATGCTGAAATTATTGATTCGATCAAACTTCAATTGGATAAAGGCACTCTTTATTGTATGCCTACAGAACAAGAAGTAGAGTTAGCAGAATTGTTATGTAAAACGATCCCAAACACGGAAATGGTCAGAATAATGACCACGGGCTCAGAAGCGACAATGCATGCAATTAGATTAGCTAAATCATTTACTTCAAAGAAGAAGATTGTTAAATTTGATGGAGGCTATCATGGATCTTATGATGATGTTCTGGTAAATGCAGGATCAGGTGCGACAGAATCTTCGCCAGTGGAAGATAATCTATTCGAATCTGCCAAAAATACCTTAGTAATTCCATATAATGATTTAACCGCGTTGGAAGAGCTGGTAAAGATTCATTCAGACATCGCTTGTTTGATAGTTGAGCCGATTCTTGCGAATATGGGTCTCATTATTCCAAAACAAGATTTCCTTCACAGGATACGAAGAATCACTGAAGAAAACGGCATTCTCTTAATATTTGATGAAATAGTAACAGGATTTAGATTAAGCATTGGGGGAGCATCAGAATACTTTGGAATCAGGCCTGACATTTCTACCTTTGGCAAAGCAGTTGGAAATGGATTTCCACTTTCTGCAGTATCGGGAAGAAAGGCCATATTAGAACAGTTCTATCCCAAAGGATTAGTATATCAGGGAAGTACGTACGCTGGGAATCCTATCTCTGTTACCGCTGGCATAGCTACAATTCAAAAATTATCCAAGGCAAAAAATGATATTTATCCAAGGATAACCAGACTTTGTGATTCTTTGGTAAATGGGATTAGAGATCAGCTTGAAGATTCTGGTCTCAATTATCAGCTTAACCATATTGGGTCTATGTTTCAGATTTTCTTTACTGATAGGAGAGTTGAAAATGCGGGTGACGCAAGAAGGAGCAACAGAGGACTTTACAAAAAGGTCTTCGATCAACTAGTGAGATCGGGGGTCTTCGTTCCACCTTCACAATATGAGACTTGTTTTATTTCATATGGCCATAATGAAGAAGATATTGATTTGACAATTGATGCATATTCCAGGGCATTGCTTGATGTGAAAGAAAGTTGAATATAAAATATAAGGTAGCATCACGAAAAAGTAAACTTGCCATCAAACAGACAGAAATTGTATTACATGAATTAACACGATTATGTGGAGTTGATAATTTTGAAATCACTTCCATCAGAACAAAAGGTGATGTCGACCAACGTCCATTGTTTTCCATGGATAGGAAAGGACTGTTCGAAAGGGAGGTCAATAATGCAGTTCTGAACGGGCAAGCAGATTTCGCCGTTCACAGTCTCAAAGATATTCCAACAGATTTTCACACGGAATTGATAATTGCCGCGATACCAAAAAGAGCTAATCCTCGAGATGTAATGATAGCTGTGAAAAAGATAAATCTCAAAGATCTGCAGACCCGATCTAAGATTGGAACAAGTAGCCTACGAAGAGCAATTCAGATTTTGCTAATCAACCCTGATATAAACGTGGTACCAATACGAGGCAACATAGAGACTAGAATCCAGAAAGTTTTTTCCGGACAATACGATGCCATAGTATTGGCGGAAGCTGGTCTTATGAGACTTGGGATGAAAGAGGTAATAGTAGAAACTTTTGATGCGGAGGACTTATGTCCAGCCCCGGGACAAGGCGCCATGGCAGTGGTATGCAGAAAAGATAACAAGGGGCTTATCTCTCTACTAAAAAAAATCGAACATCAGCCTTCACGGATATCTATTGAGGCAGAACGTACTCTGATGACGGATATCCATGCTGGTTGTAGATTCCCCGTGGGTGCGCTAGCCACTTATGATACTGAAAATAGGACCGTTAGACTTCGTGTTAAGGCATTTTCTGCTGATGGAAAAAAATCACTGAAGCTGGAAAAAATTGGTTCAGCGAATCAGGCAAAAACAATTGGTAAAGAAATGGCGCGGTCGCTAATTCGAAATGGGATCGAAGATATGGCGGATGGTTGGAGAGAGGCGCTAGATTCATGGAACAATCTATGAAATCAAAAGGGAAAGTCTTCATATGTGGTGCCGGCCCAGGCGACCCCGAACTTTTAACCGTGAAGGCCACTAGACTTCTTCAAACATGCGATATAATTCTTCATGATCGGCTAGTAAGTCGAGAAATTCTTGAACTTGCTTCACAGACGTCAAAGAAAATTTATGTAGGCAGAGCATCAGGAGATCCAAAGGGAACACAAAAAAAGACAAATAATCTTATGCTTAATTTTGCTAATGAGGGGAAAAAAATACTCCGGCTGAAGGGTGGCGACCCTTTTATATTTGGAAGGGGTGGCGAAGAAGCAGAGTTCTTAGCTTCACATCATGTAGAATATGAGATAATTCCTGGTATTACATCTTTTGCCGGCGCTGCCGGTTATGCAAGCATACCATTAACACACAGAAGATATTCATCGTCGTTAGCAGTCGTAACGGGACATGTAGATGCAAATAAAAATGATGGAGTAGTTAATTGGCGCCAACTCGCAAGGTCAGTTGATACAATTGTCGTATTGATGGGACTAGAAAGGATCAATATTATTGCCAAGAAGTTGATCCAAGGTGGCTTGGATACAAACACAGAAGTTGCTGTTGTTGAAAATGCCACCACAAGTAAGCAGAGAATCTTCATTAGCAAGTTAGGGGAGGTCGCAACTAAGATGAAGAAACATTCGGTGCAGCCTCCTTCCGTAATAATAATAGGGAAAGTGGTGAAAGTGCGCATGCAGATTAAGGATTTATCTTTGAATTAGGAATGTCTTCTAAATGAAAAAGTACTTGAAAAAAAGCCGGTCATGATTCTTAGTTCTCTAAAACATTCGTTAACTCATAACAAGACATTAGTGCTTTGTTAGGCCTCGAGATTCTCCATCAAACAATTTGGTGCTTAAGCGTTTCCCGTATTCTGCACACAAAGATTAAACACTATTAGTAAATTCCACAATCCTTACGTTTGGATGCTATGAAAATCATATATACCGTAAATTCCTATCCTTATCAGATCACGCTATATTATCAGATGCTTAAATATTCTTATGTGCTTGACAAATTCACAAGCGCTTGTAATTGCACCTTCAATCCAGGGAATAATGAACCATGCATTGTTGAAAGTTTGTGTGTGATAATGGAACTTGGAATGACATGCAGGGAAGTAGAAAATGCAAAACTTAAGATAAATCCAATTTTAGTACCTGGTTGTTTATTAGATACAAAAGGATTTTGCTGATTCGTGGCACTAGAAAATAAGGTCTTCGCAATTACAAGAGACTTAGATCGTAATGCCGAGTTCATACGTTTAGTAAAGGATTCTGGGGGGATACCATTATCTCTTTCTACAATCAAGCTGGAGCCAAAGAGTCTTAAGAGTATATTCAGGCTAATGAACAAAATAAACGAAAGAAATTATGAATATTATATCTTTATGAGCTCCAACGCAGTAGCCGTTTTATTATCTCTTGCCGAGAAGATAAACAAAAAGGATGAACTACTGATAGAATTACGAAATAAGAAAATAATAGCACTAGGGCCTAGCGTTAAGAACTATCTTGATCTGCAGGGTGTACGAACATACTCGATGCCGAATAAATTTTCTTCCAAAGATTTATCAGAACATATCAAGAGATTGGATCTCCCTAGAGGGACAAGGATACTTATTCCTAGGAGTGCTGCTGCTAATTCATTTATGAAGGATTCGCTGTCTAGAATGGGGCTTTTAGCAGATGATTTCTTTCTATATCGTCCACATACAGCTGACTTAGACGATCTTTGGATACAATTCTCGAGCCTCTTGGTAGATGGTAAAATCCATGCACTGATTTTCACCAGTCCATCATCAGTTGTTTCATTCTGTAATATTATGAGAAAAATTCTGCCTGAATATGCGTATCATTGTACAAAAATTCCATCTCTTGTAAGTATCGGCCCACTCACGACGAATGAGCTAAAAATAGAGGGATTCTCGCCTTTTGAAGCTAGAGTGCACACGATAGCAGGTTCGTTCAAATTGGCAAAGAAAATTCTCACTAATCAAGCAAGCAAGCAAGCCTCAAAGTAACAATATTGATGACAGGGTCAATTCATAGAGATCAGTCCAATATTTCGTTTATCCAGTTAGTTTTGATTTTTTCATGATTCATTTTTTTGAATTCAAAGACTAATTAATCGGTGAACCGATTACCACAATAAATAAGATTGTCTGAAAGCGGTATTAATTCATCATCTATAGACCTTGATGCTTTGGACGAGATAGGGCCAGCTACTAGAATGTGCCTCGAAGAGGCAGGATTCAAGTCTATAAAGGATTTAGTTATTAGAGGTCCTTCAGATATTGCTAATGCTCCCGGAATTAATATAGAAAAATGTGCGTCACTTTGCAACAGTGCAAGAATAAAATTGGAGGAACTTGGAGTTTACGACAGACCGTTTGTACCTGCAACAGTAATCTATGAAAGAAGAAAATCAGAAAGTCGTATTTCTACAGGCTCAAGTAATCTCGATAATCTATTGGGTGGGGGGATCGAGACTAGGTCCATAACTGAATTGTACGGCGAATATGGAACTGGTAAAACACAAATCTGTCATACTCTTTGTGTAACGGTGCAGAGAGATACGTCGGTAACTGGAATAAGTCACAAGGCTCTTTACATAGACACCGAAAACACGTTTAGGCCAGAAAGAATTGTCTCAATTGCAAATTCGAGAAAATTAGATTCAAATGCGGTATTAAAAAATATTATAGTTGCAAAAGCCTATAATAGTTCTCATCAGGAAGTAATAATAGAAGAAGCTGCCAATATTATTCAAATCCATGGAATTCAGCTGGTTATTGTTGATTCTGTAGTCTCACACTATAGGGCTGAATTCTTAGGAAGATCTGTATTGTCAGAGCGACAGCAAAGAATTAACCGGTTTCTACATATATTATTAAGGATCGCGGAGACTTGTTCAGTAGCAGTTGTTATCACAAACCAAATCCAATCTTCGCCAGACGCATTCTTTGGTGATCCTTACAGACCTACTGGTGGCAATGTCATGGGACACACGACCACATACCGAATATACTTAAAGAAGGCAGGAAAAAATAGAATAGCGAGAATGGCGGACAGTCCATGTCATGCCGAGCGAGAAATACTGTTTACCTTAAATGAACAAGGGGTTGGCGATCCCTTGAAGTTCTGATAATCTCAGGTCAGACCAGTTCTGTTGGTTCAACGCTAATCATTAGTTCTACCACGGCATTTGGCATTGCCAGATAATATTAAATTAAGGCTATTATGTCAATGAATGAATGCCCCGATCACACGGACCGCAAAGAAAATCAAGACATGTTCTCAAGAAAAGTGTAGCATCCAGAGGTGTTTCGTTCCTACTGACTGAATACAAAATTGGGGATAAAGTAGTGATTAGTGTTGATCCTCGAGAACATAATACCATTCCACATAAAAGATATCAGGGTCGGGTTGGAATAGTTCAACGGATTGGGAGAAGAACCATGAATGTTGGAATTACGATGGGGAATAAACAAAAAATATTACAAACGAAACTTAACCACATAAGACCGCTGATTTCAAGCGAAGCAAAGGAAGTAAACGAAATTGACTGAAATCATAAAGAGAGAAATGGTATCACTCTCCGAAGTCAAAGAAACTCTAGAAAAGAGGAAACCTGATGAAATGGATCAGATTCAGCGCTGGACTTTTGACTATGTGACCAAGTTTTCAAAAATTAGTCCAGATGCCGCCAAAATATTGGTAAATGATTTGATCAGAGAATGTGAATTTACTGAAGAAGAAGCCGTGGAGCTGGTTAACATAATGCCAAAGTCACTGGAAGAACTTAGAACGTTTACATTCGGATGGAAGAAGTTAATTCTAACGTCAACGTTAGAGAAAGCCTTGGCAAAACTTACATCTGCAAATTGATGAAAGTTAAATACGAAGACCATAATAATGCAATCGTAATTGGAATCACTTCCTCGCGATAAAGAAAACATTAGGTCCTACGATGGAATTCCCCATGTTATCGCTCACAGAAAGTATGAGGAATATGCTTATGTACTAGACTATAGTCAGCGAAGTAAATCACTAACGGTGAGAGGGCGGGAAGGGTTGATCATCCAGGCTATTGGCGAGGGGCGTCTTACTTTACTTGAACTTTTGGGCGTACAGAACGCGAATTTTGAGGTAGGCGAGCGCGTCTACATTGGCCGTGAAGGAAGAAACAAAATTGTAAGTGTTTTGGGAAAACTGGAATACGCTACCATTTCACAATCGGCAAAAAACGATCTGTCCAGCATAGTAGAAAATATAGTATTATCAAATGAATCTCGGTTTGTATCCTACGTTAATAATGCTCCACCAGTTACTCCACGAATACACTCTCTGGAGCTAATACCTGGAATTGGTAAGACGTACATGATGGGAATAATTAAAGAGCGAGAAAAGAAGGCATTTGAATCCTTTTTGGACATACAAACAAGAATTGGTATTAAAGATATTCACAAACTTATATCAAGAAGGATAGTTGAAGAAATAACAGGAGAAGTCAGGATGAACTTGTTTGTCGGAAAATGAATCCAAAACAACAAGAAAAAGACGGATCGAATTAGGACAGCACCATCTGTTAGACAATAGAATAATATCAGAAATAATCCAAGCGAGCAAGATAAAGAAAGAAGACGTTGTTTTGGAGCTTGGTACAGGGAATGGGCACATCACAAGACAACTTTCAGATTACGCAAAATGGGTATATTCCTATGAATTAGATTTTAGGTTCTACAAGATTGCTAAGAAAGATTGTTTTGATAAAACAAACGTCAAAATTTACAATCTTGATTTATTGGAATTCGAAGTCCCGAATTTCGATGTATTCATTTCAAACATTCCTTATTCTCGTAGCAAGGAAGTCATCAAGTGGCTGTGTCATAAGAAGTTCAGAAATGCAGTTATCATGGTTCAAGATGAATTTGCGACTAAACTTCTCTCTCATCCAGGAGAAAAAAAATTCACTGCAATTTCTGTAATTGCACAGTATTGTTTTAAATTGGAATCAATAATGGAGGTTCCGCCAGACGCATTTTTTCCTACTCCTCGAGTGAGATCAAGAATAATTCGGATTACCCCGAGAAATAAAATTATGAAAGCAGATTCGATAGCGAAGGTAGAACAAATGTTTTCTAATAATAGAAAGAAATTGTCAGACTATAATTCAGAGAGTGGACAAACAGTAGGAAAAAGGAAAATCAGACTGACAGATCCAGACGCTATTATGGAACTAATAGTTAATTGTGAAATATCTGGATGAGCTATGTGATTGCCCCTTTAAGATTGGTGCATACAGAAGTAATGGTTTTATCAATACTGATTAGTGGTAAAAAAAATTGTATATACCTGCAGAAGACAGCTATCTTTTAGCCGAAGCTGTAAAGGAATACTCAGGTAAAAGGGCGCTGGAGATTGGAGTAGGATCGGGTATAGTATTGGAAGAACTGCAAAAGAATTTTGAATTAGTGGTAGGAACAGACATACAATTGCAGTCTCTGGGATATGCACGACTCAACATTCGATCCAGAAACATTCTTACAATCTGCTGTAATATGAGCGCTCCGATAAGAACCAAATTTGATTTGATTGTTTCAAATCCTCCATATCTGCCAAATCTGTCTACTAAAATACAAAAGGATCTTCCGGTAGATGGAGGACTTACTGGTATCGAATGGTCGATAAAGTTTTTAGAGTTGACATTACCAAAACTGGAACCTACTGGAAAGATTTTGCTATTACTCTCATCATTTTCTAATATTGAAAAACTTAACCATTTTGTACAAAAATTGAAATTTGCAAAGAAAGAAGTGAATCAAAGAAAATTATTTTATGAAACTATTAAAGTATTCGAATTAAGCAGAATATGATGTTTTTCTCAGAAAGACAGTATCTTTCAGATATGTAATGTTCCTGATGACTTTGCTCGACAAGATTTATTTTTTTAACATACGTTTTGCTCGCAGAGCTATTTCTGACGCAGTTTTGGTAAGGGTTGACTTCCCTCCCAGATCATATGTCACATATTTTCCCTCATTAATTACATCCTCTGTCGCGACAAAGATGGCATCACATATCTCAACTTCACCAAGGTATTTGACCATCCATGCCCCAGACAAAACCGTAGCCACTGGATTTACCTTGTCCATTCCAGAGTATTTTGGAGAGCTTCCATGGGCAGGCTCAAACATTGCATAATCGTCGCCATAATTTCCTGAATAGATATTTCCAATGGAACCGACATGTCCTGAGGCACATTCTGAAACAATGTCCATGAACAGGTTGGTACTGATTAGTACACTCTTATTAAATCGCTCAGGATTTTTCACCAATTGCTGTGTCATATTATCGATGTAATATTCTTCAACCGTGATTTCAGGAAATTCTTGGTTTATTTTCTCGACTGCCTGCCAAAATATTCCATCTGTTTCCTTCAATATATTTCTCTTAGTAATGGCATATAGTCGATCAAATTTCATATCTTTTGCTAGCCGGAAACCATGCCGTAACACCCTTTCGCAAGATTTTCTCGTAGTTTTTCTTATGGCAATTGCCGAATCTTCGCTTGTTCGGAATTCAATTCCGGCATATAGGCCTTCAGTTGCTTCACGAACGCATATGAAATCAAGTTGCCGAGATGAGTTCCTATAAGTCTTGATGGGCCTTACATTCGCATAAAGTTCAAATTTTTGCCTTATGCTGACTGCAACGCTTCTTGGAGCAGAGGTCAAAGGTACCGTGGTTGTCGGTCCCTTGAAGCAGGCATCAGAATCTTCAAGGATCTTCCAAACATCTTGAGAAATGTATGAATTTCCGCCGGCATTGTTCCACCATTCGGAACCAGCGTCACACATTACATCTTCTACCTGTGAATTGCATTCACGAAGTACCATGGTCATGGCTTTAACGAGTTCCGGGCCCGTGCCGTCACCTCTTATTATAGCAGCAGTTTTAGTCAATCAGAATAAAAAACCAATTCTCGCTACATATATCTATTTTGAACTCAATTCTATCCGCCCAAAGAAACTGTCACTAAAAGGTGGAGACTTAGTCAGATTTTGAATTGGTACGAAACCACCATCTGAATAGTAAGAATAACTAATATTATAGTCGCTCAGTGTTAAATTCTCTTCCTTGATGATACCTGACGAGTTATCAATAACAGAGATCGTCTTATTGTCGGCAGCATAAATCTTCATGAAATCTCCAAGAGTGAGTCTGATAGGTCTAACAAATTGAATGTGTACAATATCTCCTACTTGATCTGTATGGACTACGTGGAGACATTCTTTTCCATTTTGCAGTTCTCTTCCTATATCTCCCGGAAGTAATTTGTCTGATCCATTCACTTGTATTGCTATTCGGGAATGCACATTAAACGTGTCAACATCATGAGCTTTGAGGCACACATGGATGGGTGAGGGGGCAGGGAGAAAATGCATTATAACCAACCCACCTAGAGTAGCCACACCGACTATCAAAGGTGGTATAAGAATCTGTTTCCTTGTCATTCTCTTTCTTGGCTTCTCTTCTTTAACTCTTCGTTTTGGCATACTGTTTCTCCGCTAGTTAAAATCCATGCTTACATTGACTATTGCATTAATATACCATTTGAAGAAAAGATTTTAGAATTGACGACATTGGTTCAGATTTCTGATATACACATAGGTAGCCTGTACGATCAGTCAATATTCGATAACATAGTCAATGAGGTAAATGAACTGCGTCCAAACGCGATTGTGGTGACAGGGGATCTAACAGATGAAGGTATTTTGCCTCAATTTGAACGTGCAAGAGAACAGTTGAAAAGATTTGAATGTCGAGATGTTATTGTTATACCGGGAAACCACGACTACAGACATACAGGTTATCTCATTTTCAAAAAATTTTTTTCGACCAACCAAGTGTACGATTTTAGCAATCTAATAGTGTTGACACTAGGTACTTCTCGACCGGACCGTGATGAAGGTGAAGTAGGGTATAGACAATTATCGTGGATGCAGGATACGCTGCAAAGCATTCAGAGAAAGAAAAAGAAGATTGTAATCGCTATGCATCATCATTTGATTGGGATTCCAGACACGGGGACTGACAAAATTATAATTTTGGATGCTGGCGACGTGCTACGTGTATGCTTGGAATCACAAGTCGATCTTGTTTTGTGTGGACATAAACATCGCCCTTGGATGTGGAATTTAGGATCACTTGAGATTGTGTATGCAGGTACTGCTAGTTCTTCTCGATTCAGAGGATTTTTTCAAAATTCTTATAATATAATAGAAATAGCGGATGAGCAGATTAACGTGACTCTAAAGATAGTTGGGGGTAAAAGATTTCAATTATCCGATCTAGTTTCAAAGTACAGCTCATTTCTCGATTCATAA
>JAKEIK010000196.1 GCA_022545895.1 Nitrososphaeraceae archaeon
CATATCATCTCAGATTCCATGATATAACATACTCATTATGATTTAAATCAGTTGTATGTCGTGATGCGTCGGGTTTAAAGCTCCCCTTTTTCCAATCAGGACTTAAGGTTTAATTCTTTTTCATCATTTTTATGAAAGTGTGTTGCAATCGCTATTTTAGTAACTTGTCATGCATTAGTGAATTTGTAAATTGACTCTAATAGGATGAATCACAAGTTTACAACCTAATACAGAAGAACTAGAATTCTTGATGAGAAATAGAAATATTAGGAATATTCTTTGACTTCATAATAGTATATAGATTCAAATGCTATAATAGCCATGAATTACTTGTCTCATTAAGGGAAGTCGTACTCCTTACAAATAATCCAAACCAATGGTCGAGTATTTTTCGTATAGGACCCTACAATTCACGAATTTAGAGGTGAGAATCTTATTTTTATAGGTAATAAATGTTAATTATAGTTACTAAAGCTTTGATTGTTCCAATTACTGT
Source organism: Nitrososphaeraceae archaeon (assembly GCA_022545895.1). Classification (GTDB taxonomy): domain Archaea; phylum Thermoproteota; class Nitrososphaeria; order Nitrososphaerales; family Nitrososphaeraceae; genus TA-21. Next base: position 497 of record JAKEIK010000196.1, read on the forward strand.
TACTATTAAATAATTCGCTACCTTGTTAATAGAAGTCAGGTAGGTAAATAAATAGATGCAGCGTACTTTACTAGATCATGCTCTAACGTTACCGGCATAACAAATAGTACGTTAAATAGGAATCTAAGCAGGACCACAATTACAATAATCACGATTATAACCAGTGCGATATAAACAAGTGTGTTTAAGACCATAATAGTCTAAGGGCATAAAAATATAAATAAATGTGATGTGACATCGTTATCTCTCCTTTTCAGAGTGGTAATTGATTTAAGTAATATTGTACAATTAGAGGGACGACATGGCGGCGAAAAAAAGGAAGGAGAACTTATGAAGAAAAAAGATGAATTTGGTAACGTAAATTTTTTTATAAGAATAACTTTGCGAGATTATTATAACTTTTATAATTTGTTAAATTCACATTCACATTACCACATAAGTATTGTTTTGTTACCCTTTTATGACACTCCTTACAAAGAGTTCTCAAATTATCATGATTATGAAGGAATTCGGTTATTGTTCTAACCTTATTTTCTAGTGAATCAAATCTGTATCCCAATTTTTTATAAAGCGACCTTGGAACTATGTGATCGCATTCCAGTCCACGAGACCGTGCAAACCTCCTTCTGAATGTATAAGGATATTTTTTTCTGCATATTTGACATGTGAAGTTATCTCGTTTAAATATATCAGAACGCACCCTGTCCCAGTAAAAATTGTGATAATACCATTTCTCAAACTGTTTATTACATTCTTTTGAACAATACTTCCTAAATGGATATTTAATTAAATTTTGACATCCAGTATTTCTACAGATGGTATTTCCCATACTGTCAAACTTATCAAATTCTCTTATGTATACAATATCCTTAGATGACATACAACAAAGAAATCAACCAGGATACTTTATTTTCTAATCTAAGAAAAAAAATTAACACAGAAATAAATTTTTTGTGAATATCAAATAATACGTGCGAAAAGAACCTTCAGATCTTACCTGTATATAACTAATTACACATATAATTCATTTACTTGTATTATATAAGACATGCGGTGCATATCGTACGCTCCTGTTCTAGGCGTAATTCTGCGGAGGATAAAAATGCAGCAATATCGAGTAAGAGTAGTAGAAAAGAAACAGTATATCAGTTAAAATCGTGGTTCATGAGGAGGGTAATATACAATGTTGCCGTACAATGTTATAAGTTTTATTGGCTATTAATAATGGTAGTGAGAGAATCTTCAAAATGATAATAATATTAGAGAAGGACAAGATAACAGAGGAAATAAGGCATAAGTTACTTAATAAAGGATTAAGATTAGTCGGAGTGTCAGACAAAGAGATAATATTTCATAAGTTAAAAACTCAATTTCTTCACTGATATCCAATAAATAAAACATTAATTTTTCATACTCGGTGATCTAAACATAATACTGGATTACTTGAACAGTACATAGCGGAAGTAAGAGAATTAGACTTTACATAATTAATAATAGTGATTCCGGTTGTTCAGAGTGCGGGATTTTTAGGCCTTAATCAGTATTATGGTATGGTATATACTTAACTAGTCTTTTTAGTCCTCTTTCGACCTTTTTTAACATCTTTACCTAACTTTGTAACTTGTCTCACACTGTCAACCTGAATATCGTCAGTTCCGGTCACCAAAGTACTTAATGTAGGTTTAGCATCTCTGCCCAAACTCAATGCTTTTTTACCTTTCCTCAATATAGATAATGTTATTCCCTTCGAATCGAGTGTTTCACCTAATTTCTTTGCTGTTTTAAGTCCATCAAATAATCCAATGCTGCTATCACTTTCGGCGGCACCAAATATGGACGCATCGCTCACATCCAGAAGAACTCTGTTGCCTTCGAGAGAAACTGATAGGACCTGTTTATCTTGGACATCTATACTAATTTTTCCTTGAACCCTATTCAATATTTCGGCTAGAGCATTTACGGTTCTAGTTTCTGGGTCCAATAGTGAGTTGGGAATTCGACTTGTGTCCAAATCTATTCTATATTAGGTGACTTATTTGATAACTGAGTGGTTAGAGTAAACTTGCCATCCAGCCTCCACTTTGCGCTTCCAAGTTCCTTACCCTCTGGCCCTGTAGCTTTAGGTATATCGATTTCAAAATTTTGAAAATTATAAGTAACTTCCATGTTCTTTCCAGTCAACTTGTCCACTACTTCCTTTAGGATGTCAGCCCACTGAAATCCACTTTCCTCGACTTTTTTCCCTACGTAATTAGCAGCCTCGGAGGCCTCATTTCTTAAATTTTCCATATCAAACTAGAACCCACATTGTTTATATCGATTACAAATAGAAAAATTTTATTGTGGCTAAAGAAGATTATTTGTCTTCACTACTACAAACTTGATATAAAATCCAATCTAAAATTCTCAATTCACTAAGCAATTATTCCGTACTCTAAGTGCAATATTTTTTCCTAGGTACGGTAGAGTTGACTCCCATTCAAATGTAGGTTTTTCAATGTGATATTCTCTTGTTCCATATTCACTCTGCTTTCTAGCAATCCTTTTGTTTCTAACAACTCTTACTTAAATTTAAAACAAGTGTTAGGCGCACCCTAAATGCGCGTAGGTATCTTTGATATAGTGAGAAGGCACATACTATTGATAGAGGGTGTAGGTTTAACAGATTTTCACAGACTAAATGTTCTAGCACATGTATTTCACACATACTGTATGAACTTTTGCAG
>JAKEIK010000197.1 GCA_022545895.1 Nitrososphaeraceae archaeon
GATATCATCAAGTTTCAGTCTGAGATTAGAAAGAAAATAGGAGTTGTATTCCAGCAACCTAGTTTTGAAGCTAATCTAACAGTTGAAAGGGCACTCGACCTTTATGGTTTAATGTGGGGACTCCATGGCACAAAAAGAAAAGAAAAATTAAGAGAAATCTTTACTGCATTTGACTTAGAACTCATAAAAAATACGAAGAATGACGAACTCTCGATAGGTCAAAGAAGAAGAGTCCAAGTTGCACGAGAATTTATGCATGATATGGATTTGTTGTTTCTTGACGAACCAACTGTAGGTTTAGATCCCTCAGCCAGACGAACATTGCTAGATTATATAAAGAATCAGGTGAAATCAGGGTTGACTGTATTCTTTACTACACACATAATGGAGGAAGCAGAATATCTTTGTGATGAAATAGCTATTATAGACAAAGGGAAAATAATTGCCTTTGATACGCCTACGGGGCTGAAGCAGAAATACGGTATAACTAAGAATATAGAACTTAGAGTGAAAGGTACTTTAGCTAAATCTGTTATAGATCTAATTGCTACAGTTATCGATAAATCATACATCGAAACCACCGGAGCAGATACACTAATAATTAAGGTCGATAATGCCCAGGAAATTATTATCAGAATAATTCAACTCTTTTCTAAAAATGACATACAAATAGAAAGTATTGCAATTAATCCGCCATCACTAGAAGAAGTTTTCCTAACCATAGTCAATGATAGGAAGTAAAGGCAACAAAGACATTGTGCAAATGTATCTACTAAATTTTCATCTTTACCATTGATACTGTTGCCATTAAAAACGCCCCAACAGCAACAATGGTAATAATGAGAAGCTGAATATTAGTAAATGGAGTTACCTGTGAAAAAATGCCTGCTCTGCTAATATCTACTATATATGTCAGCGGATTTATATAAAATGCAGTGCGTAATGGTTCTGGAACTCCGGCTGCAGGATAAAAAGCTGAACTGGCGAATGCAAAAAACAAAAAAACACCATTACTAATTACGGTAAAGCCTTCACTACTTTTAAGCTTTGTAGATATAATTATTGTAAATGACCCAAAAAAAACTGCACCAACAACAAGCGCATAAATGGTGTAAGGAATACTCCATAAGGTGGGATTTACATTATTCAACATAGTTGGAAGGCCAATTATCACAATCAGAGCTGCACTTGCCAAACCCATAAGAACAATTGTCAGAAGATTGCTAATGATGTATTGTACCTTGGTATAAGGCATTACCAGTAATTGCTGAAACATCCCATTCCTTTTATCATTCCAAATAATACTGCCTGCAACTGTGCTACTATTCATCACGTTAAAACCAATCATCCCTGCAGTTAAGTATGCAGGATAAGTAACTAATACATCTCCAAATTTTACCCCTTGTTCTCCCATTAGCGCCGAATATGAATACCCTGCGACAAAAATATACACAACAGGAAATACCACCTGCCAAATTAGAAAAACCTTGTCAATCGAAGCAATTAGATTTCTATAAGCTAAAAGAAGTATTTCAGTTATCAAATCTATAGGACTAGCAGAAGGATAGTGAATATTAACATATTTGTCTAGTGCTGAAGGCAACAATCCTATCGCAAGATCTATCTCAGCTATACAATTATTATAGTGGCAGGATGATTATAATGATAATGATGAATATCCGAAGAAAGAGAAAGAACTATCCAATCAAAATTTGACGAGCTGTGACCAAAACGCAGAATATGCATTTATAGCCGCTGATAAATCTGTATGGTTTCTTGATTTTATCATTGGTATAGCATTTAAAACGCCTATTGATTTTTATGCTGAATTAAATGGCCTAGAGCAATCAGGCAGAAAGTACAAGTGGTTTGATGACATTCTGGGACTTCAATTTTATCTTGATGAAATTGTTTTAGGGCAAGAAATTGTAATAGAAACAACAGTAAATCCTGAAAATGGTAAAGAAAATGATGACCCTAAAATTTTATGGCAGCCAAAGTTGATTCCAAAATAACAGAAATGAAAGAAAATAGTGTCTTATGTGATAGATTATTTCATTTGTTTAGTGGTCGACTGACCAATATAAAATACAATTATGAGAGATAAGAATTCACAAATTATATTGTCAATAAAAAGGTCTTTGACGTTATATTATAATAAAGTCTATACTTGTTGCTCAGCTTTTTCAACATAAATTCTTCTCTAATGGCAATATTGAGTGCAGTTAGTGCAGATAGGCTCCCATGAAATTATACGAATTTGAAAATTAGTAGTTGTCGAACTGTCTTATCTTCATAGCTTTCATTAAGAAATTAAATAGACAGTTCCGATTGTCATAAACTCACTTATATTACATTGTGGTTCAATGAGTTATGAGCGAGTACGAAGATATGCGTATAGCCGACATTGTCGCTGAGGCCTTACTTGATTGGAAAGTTGAAGTTATTTTTGGTCTGCCAGGTGATGGAATAAATGGATTTATGGAAGCATTACGAAGACGAAAAGACAAAATTAAATTTATTCTTGTTAGACATGAAGAATCAGCAGCCTTTATGGCTTGTGCTTATGCAAAATATACGGGAAAATTAGGAGTGTGTGTTGCTACCTCAGGACCTGGTGCCATACATCTTTTGAATGGATTATATGATGCAAAGTTAGACAACACCCCTGTTTTATCAATAACTGGCAGTACTTATTCTGATCTTATGAATTCTAATTATCAGCAAGATGTTAATCTTTTACAACTCTTCTCAGACGTTACTGTTTATAATAACATGATAAATAGGCCTGAGCACGCTGAAATGACAGTCGATATAGCGTGCAGGTCAGCATTATCATTGCGGGGTGTTAGCCACTTAACTATTCCAATCGACGTACAAGAGATGAAACTAAAAGGAAGATACTCCAGGCATAAAGTACCAGGTCACACTTCAGACTTTTATGCCAACATAACCGTACCAGAAAGAGGTCTATTGGAAGACGCCGCAAATATTTTGAATTCTGGTAGGAAAATTGTGCTCCTTGTTGGACAGGGGGCTCTTAGTGCAGGAGATGAAGTAATACAAGTGGCAGAAAAGCTGGAGGCTCCTGTCGTGAAGGCATTGCTTGGAAAAGCAGTAATTCCAGATGACCATCCTCTCTGTATCGGCGGTCTAGGACTTTTAGGAACTGAACCTGCAACAGATGCCATGAATGAAGCTGACACCTTACTAATGATAGGAACATCATTTCCTTATATTGACTACCTTCCAAAACCGGGACAGGCAAGGGGAATACAGATTGATATTAAACCAAATAATATTGGATTGCGTTATCCGGTTGAGATCGGCTTAGTAGGTGATTCTAAACTTGTATTATCAGAATTGCTATCATTGTTACACCAGAGGAGTGAGACAGAACGTGAATTTCTAAAATCTAAACAAGATGCAATGGTGGATTGGAATAAGTTATTGAAAGAACAAAGTACTAGAACTGACAAGCCAATCAAACCACAGGTTATTGCAGATGCGGTATCAGAATTACTTGAAGATAATGCCATAATCTCTGTTGACTGCGGTACAAATACTTCATGGGCCGCACAATACATCAATATTCGAAAGGGGATGAAATTCTCTTTGTCAGGAACATTAGCTACGATGGCATGCGGCTTACCATACGCAATTGCCGCACAGATTGCATTCCCTGATAGACAATGTATTGCTTTTGTTGGCGATGGGGGATTTACAATGCTAATGGGTGAATTTGCAACGGCTGTTCAATATAATCTTCCTATCAAAATAATCGTCATAAAAAATAATACTCTTGGTATGATACGTTGGGAGCAAATGGCATTCCTTGGGAATCCTGAATATGGCGTAGAGTTTACGCCAATAGATTTTGTAAAATTTGCTGAAGCTTGTGGAGGCATAGGTTATGCAATAAAAGAACCAGATGAAATTAGCTCCATCATGGAACAAGCCATGAAAACGGATAAGGATAGAAGGAAACCAGTAATAATTGAAGCATCTGTCGATCCCTTTGAACCTCCAATGCCTCCTAAAGTCGAAATGGAGTTTGTTACTAATCTGGCCGAATCCTTTGTAAAAGGACAACCATATGCTAGAAGAATAGGATTAACTCTATTTAGAAACCAAGTACACAATATTTTAAAAAATATACACACCCATTCAGTGCATGATGCATGATGAGTGATCTATTTGTTGATTAGAATCGAAGTAAATATAAACAGAATAATAAGAATTTCAATTCAGAGCAAATTTTAGTTAGTAAAAATGATTAGTTTTTGCTAATTAGCATACAAAAAATTAAAAAAATTGATGGCTTATTCGATGGTTAGTATTATTGTCCAATAAACTTAGTATATGATATTATCTGGAATTACCATCTTTTTGATTCAAACCAAGGAATTCTACTAGCTGCGGTTTATTCTTAGTTTGGAAGTATACAACTGCTGGACCATTTATCTCCATGACAAAACCTTCTCCTCCAAGTAAAGTTGATTTTAGACTTCCAAATTTAGTCACTTTGTAATCAGCATCAAGATTTAGAGCCACGAGGTGAAAATTATTTAAAATGAATTTTTCACCAATCAGTATTTCTCTCCTAATTATACCTCCAAAAGCATTCAGGAAAATATCTCCTTGTCCGCTCAATTTCAACATAAAGAGTTCACTTCCAAATAGCCCTTTCTTAAATCCCTGCCACTGGGTATCTAAAATTACGCCATCGGTAGAAGCAATATACGATCCGGATTGAACGATGAAGTTTTGTTCCTGTGAAATCGAGATTTTTATGATGTCACCGAGAGGCTGCCCTGTAAGACCTAGTTTTCCTCCATCAGAGTTCGAAGTAAACTCATTAACAAAAAGAGATTGACCTCCAAGAGTTGATACCTTCAATTTCGCAAAAAATCCACCGTCCCTGATCTTGGTATCAACATCTATGTTGCCAGACATATACACCATTGCTCCGGCATTTGCTGTAATACTTTCACCTTTGTTCATATCCACTTCTATGATCGACATTGGTTCCTTCACTATTTGAAATTGCATCAAAAGAGACAATCAAACAAGACTAATATTGCTTTTGTTCTAATATCTCATAACGAATACGACTTTGGTATATTAGAATAATTCCGACCTGCGTGTGCATTTTAAGGGTACTTCGTGATAAAGGTCTTGACAACCTCAGTCCACGCATTAGCTATGTTTTCTCTATTATATCCTCCTCCACCTAGTCCGATGATCCTGCCATTACACATCTTATGGGCATATTCGTGTAATACTTCCGCAACATATTTGTGTGCTTTATGAGTATATTGTAGATGTGTCAGTGGATCTCCTTTTAAACCATCAGCTCCACATTGAAATATAATGAGCTCACATTCTAGAGAGCTAATAAAATCTTCAACTTTCGTAAAGGCGGCAATAAAATCATGATCAGTTGCACCAGAACTGAGGGACAAATTTAATTTAGTGCCTTTTCCCCTCCCCGATCCATTTTCTGATTCAAGTCCAGTTCCAGGGTATAATGACGAACCATCCTCATGAATGTCCGCGATGTAGACATCAGGATCGTCATCAAATTCATAATAAACACCATCTCCATGATGCGCATCTATATCGATATATAGAATTTTCTTTATATTGTATTTGTTCCTAGCCTGAAGAATAGCAATACCTATATCATTGAATACGCAGAATCCCGCAGCTGAATTTCTTCGTGCATGATGAAGGCCACCAATTGGATTGAATGCATGAACTATTCCATCAATTTTGTTTACCACCATCTCAAGTGCTAGTAACGTCGAACCCACAACATAAGATGACGCTTCAAATACACCTTTGAAGGAAGGTGTATCCCCTTGATCCAGATATCCGTGACCATTTTTAGAACACTTTTTTAC
>JAKEIK010000198.1 GCA_022545895.1 Nitrososphaeraceae archaeon
GAGATAAGTGGCTTTGAATTATATGGTAAATTCAAATCAAACGATGCAAATTTCAAAGCTCTTTTCCTCACTGCACTGAGAGAACTAGATGATTATGACAATCTAAAAAAGAATGTGTTCCCAAAAATGGGTGAAAGACATTTCATTCAGAAGCCGGTAAGCGAAAAGGATCTTTTGGAACAGGTCTATTCAATTTTGAATTAAGATGGAGGACTCGAGACATTATGAATTTCTCCGCAAGGGCTTATTCTTGGAAGAGAACAGTATGTCTAACTTTATAGAGACAATAAGAAATCCAGCAGAAATTCAGGCACTTACAATGGATCTAATCAAGTCTGCGAAGAACGAGATCTTGGGACTGTTTTCAACTTCAAATGGCTTCCACAGACAGGAGCGTGCTGGTTCACTTTCTTTGGCCGAAGAAGTTTCGAAATCGCAAGGAATACAGGTAAGGATTCTGACTCCATATGATGAAAAAATAAGGCAGCTGGAACAAAACCTGAAAAAAGAGAGAGGGTTTGAAATTAGAGATATAGAGGAAGGATCAAGAACAAGAGTATCCATCTTAATAGTAGATAGGAAGTCTTCACTCGTAGTCGAGCTTGATGACGATGCGAAGGAGAGTTCTTTGGAGGCTATCGGCCCAGCAACATATACCAACGGCGTGGCAATGGTTAACACATATACTACGTTTTTTGAGAGCTTGTGGAAACAGAGCGAGCTGTACAAGAAAGTGAAAAATCACGATAGGCTACAAAATGAATTCATTAGCTTCGCTGCCCACGAATTGAGAACTCCAATTCAACCTATACTCGCACTATCGCAACATTTGCTTTCTCAGGAATTTGTATTAGATGCTAAGCAGAGAAAGGAATACCTTGAGATTATAGTTAGAAATGCTATTCGTCTCCAGCAGCTTACCGAAGACATATTAGATATTACAAAGATCGAAAGAAGTTCGTTACAATTGAAATTGGAGCAAATCAACTTTAATGAAATTGTACTTAGTGCCATACAGGATGCCAATGGCAGTCTTGATAATAATAGTAAAGTAAAAATCAATTGTCATTTCTCTGAAGATGAGACTAACCTGGTTAATGGAGATCGTCAACGCCTGAGTCAAGTTATGACCAACCTCCTAAACAATTCAATCAAGTACACTTCTGAAGGAAAGATAGAAGTATTTATAGAACATTCTAAAGAGGGTTTTCAAGCAAACGATCAATTCATGATAATACGGGTAAGGGACACAGGTGTTGGAATCGATCCACAAATGATGGATAAATTATTTTCAAAATTCGGTACAAAATCAGAGACAGGCACGGGACTGGGCCTTTTTATATCTAAAGGCATAGTTGAGGCACACGGCGGAGGAATTTGGGCTGAAAACAATGTTGATGGCACAGGTGCATGTTTCGCATTCAAACTCCCGCTTTCCCATTAAAATAAATCACGTGGGAACTAGAATAACAGAAAGTAGCATTTCTCACAGACCTAAGATCTCCAGCTTATATATCATAAGTTTTATCTAGCTTTACAATCCCGTCTTTACTATACCCTATAATCCAGATATGTAAAGGAATAATGATAAACAATATGGCAGAAAGCAGGTTAATACGAGGGGCGCGAATGTGCCGTAGGGAAGGAGATACAACAGACTCAGAACAGATCATGTTTTTCTGCCTATCCATGGTGTTAAAATCAAATTTCACAGTTTTGAAGATCAGGAGAATCAATTAAATTGAACTCTACACCGGACGAGGAAATAAAATTTTCAGATCGCTCGGAGAACTATTGTGTCTGCATAATTGACATGGTAAACTCCACCTCTATTACTGCCAAAATGACTAATTCCAATGTCAAAAAGTACTATGGAATATTCATAAATACTATGGCAACTATTGCCAGAAATTTTGAAGGAAAGGTAATTAAAAATACAGGGGACAGTGTGATATACTACTTTCCAAATACATCCGATTCGTCTAACGAGTATGCATTCAGGAACGTTCTTGAATGCTGTCTGACTATGATAGCTGCTAACTATGTCATAGACGATAAATTGTATGAGGAAGCATTGCCAGCTCTGAAATATAGGATTAGTGCCGATTATGGTAAAGTACACATGGCCAGGTCCAATTCTTCAGAAATGGATGATTTATTTGGTACTACAGTTAACCTCTGTGCAAAAATAAACCGTTACGCAAAACCAAATAGCATGGTTATAGGTGGTGACTTGTACCTGGTACTAAAAGCCATCCCCCTTCTTAAAAAAGACTATTATTTTAAACAGGTGGGATTCTACTCGCTTGGGATAACTGGAGCCTACCCTTTATACTCTGTTACAAGTAAGTACGAAAAACCTGCTATAGGTGACTTCATGCAAATTCCTGAACTAAGACCGGCAGAAGCAAACTCCATATACTCAAACTCAGATGTTACCGATTTAAGGTCAAAAGCTCTAGGTCAAAGATTTGGGGCCCATAGAGTAATGATCGTTGATGATGATCAGGACATACTTTCAACTTTTGAAGCTTTATTGGTTTCGCAAAATATAGTGGTGGACAAGTTCAAAGATGCAACTGAGGCGTTAAATCGTTTCGCGCAGGTAGAATCCGATTATTATCAACTGGTTATCTTAGACATCCGTATGCCAGGCCTGAATGGGTTGCAACTCTATTTCCGATTGAAAGCCATAAACAAAAGTATCAAAGTATTATTCGTCAGCGCCCTTGATTCTTCTGAAGAGCTAGTAAGTATACTTCCTGGGGTACAGCTTGGACAGATTCTTAAGAAACCAGTAGACAGAGATTTTTTCATATCTGCTATAAAAAATAATCTAGGTGAAGTAACCGGAGGGGCATCAAGACAGGTAAGGGATAAGTCATGAAAGACAAAGATAGCAGTAAAAATACGTCAATCAAGGGTCGAATAATGCTTGTAGACGACGAGCCTGACATAAATGCGGCATTGAGTGTAGTCTTAAAGCGAGAAGGATATGACGTAGATACTTTTGAGAATCCATTCATTGCCTTAGAGAAATTAAAACCTGGAATTTATGGCCTGATAATATTAGACGTCAAGATGCCCCAGATGGATGGGTTTGAGCTGTACCGAGAAATCAAAAAAGTCGATAGAAAGGCAAAAATATGCTTCTTAACTGCAAGCGAGCTATATTATGAAAATTTCAGAAAAGAAAAATTCGCTTCTCTAGACAAGGAATTGTTTATAATAAAACCCATCTCAAACGCAGAGCTTTTGAAGAAGATAGATTTTATCCTAAAAGTACCTGATACTTGATCTCGCGGACCAGAATAAAAAAATGAACAACCATGATAAATAAAACATGCTGGGCAAAACTCAAGGTCATTAGAACATATGAATAAACCAGAACAAAAAGAATATACTCAGATTATTCAGGAGCTCGAAAGAATAAATGAAATAATACAAAAGTTTCTGTTGAAAGCAACGAAGATTATTTCTTGCTGCACAGAAGGTAGTGACCCTTCAGTTGCAATAGGCGAAGGTTATAAGAAGGGACTCATAAAGGCGATAGAGAGAGGCGTAAAAATAAGATTCCTCACTGAAATTAATGATACCAATTTGAATTACTTTAAAAAGCTGGCGAAGATAGCCGAGATTAGGCACCTAGAAGGGATAAGAAGTAATTTCAGCGTTAGTGAGGACGAATACATTGGATCAGTAGTACTGCAAGATTCTTCTCCCGTTCCCCAGCTTATCCACAGCAACGCTAAGGCGGCAGTAGAACAGCAGCAGTATGTCTTTGACATATTATGGGGAATGTCTGCCCCTGCTCTCCAAAGAATTGAACAGATAGAAAGGGGGCTTCCAAATGAAAAAACAGAAGTTCTTTATGGAGAGGAACAAGTGATAAAAGCAATTGTAGAGTGGCAATACAAGAGTGAAAAGAAATGGGATTTATGCCTAGAGTCTAATGTCCCTCATTTTTCCATGTCGGAACGAATAAGAAAAGGCTATCTTGATGCTAGAGAGAGAGGCCTTAGGATAAGATATCTTACCGAAATTACAAAAGACAATTTGAAATATTGTAAAGAAATTATGAACTTCGGCCAAGTGCGACATCTTGACAGACTGATAGGCAATTTTGTGGTAAGTGAAAAAGAGTATATGGGTGAGGCTACCGGTAAACAATTTTTATCTCATCTAATTTACACTAACAATAAGGAGATGGTAGAGCAACAGAATTACATTTTTGAAAATTTATGGAATAATGGAATAGACGCGGAAAAGCAGATCAAGATGATCGAACAAGGTACGCCTCCTGTTGAAACTAGGATAATAGAAAATCCCGACAAGATTGCAGATAAGATAAAAACCGAAATTTTGAACTCAAATGAGATAATAGCATGTTATCAACCAGGTCGTTTAGAATTAATCCATGACAACTTTTTTGATCTGTACAAAGAAATATTGGACCGACAAAGCAAGGGGAAACACAAGGGTATCAAATTGATCGTTACTCTTGACAAGGATATATTAGAGCTTGTCAAGCACTTTGTAAAAGCGGGTGTTCAAGTAAGACATGTGAGAAATCTTCTGCCATTAAGTTTTGTTGTTACTGATATCGAGGTACAAGCTAATTTGGAAGATATTAAAGGGAGAAGAATAATCCATAGCCTATTAACAAGTAATGAACCTGTGTATGTCAGGCAATTTGCTTCTGTTTTCGAGCAATTATGGAAGGATGGTATTGATGCGGAGCTGAAAATAAAGGATTTGGAAGAAGGTAGCGATAATGAAATTGAGGTGATACAAAACCCCTCAAGGGCACTCGAATTATACTTCCATATCTTAGATACAGCGAAAGATGATATCCTGTTAATTTTTCCAACTATAGGTGCAATAGCCCGACAGGAAAAATTGGGAATACTGAATCGAGTAAGGGCTGCAGCAGAAGATCGTCATGTCAATGTTAGGATAATGGCGCCATTTGATCTCTCGCCCATTGCAGCCTTGGCTGGTTTGATAAAAGATGAAATTAAAGAGATCGGTATTAGGTTTATTGAAACCTTATCTGGCAGAGCCACGGTTCTGATAGTTGATAAAAGAATTTCGTTAGTGATGGAACTTAAAGATGATTCTAAAGAAAATTTCTCTGATGCAGTCGGCTTATCCACATATTCGAACAGCAAAGCTGGCGTACTTTCTAACATTGCCATGTTTGAAAACCTCTGGTCGCAGACTGACCTAATGGAGAAGTTGAAAGTTCATGACAGGATGCAGAAAGAATTTATCAATGTCGCTGCCCATGAATTGCGGACCCCAATCCAGCCCATACTTAGTTTAACTGAAGCCCTCCGTTCCGACGTGACTAGCTCGGAAGGCCAAGAAATGCTGGATATAATCATTCGGAATGCAGAACGTCTGCGACAGCTTGCAGAAAACATACTAGACGTAACCAGAATCGAGAGTCAGACCTTTCGTCTAACTAAAGAGAATTTTAGCCTTGACGAAATATTGACTCGAATTATTACGGACTGCAGAGAAGAAATTAAACGTAACCGTACAAATCTCGAGTTGATACTTGAACCAGAGAGTAACGAAACTTTTGTTGAAGCAGACAAGTCACGAATAGCACAAGTAGTAACCAACCTCATAACCAATGCTATTAGATTTACCAAAAACGGAAACGTCTCAGTCGCAGTTACAAAAGGCAAAGCTAATGACATTGTCGTAAGTATAAGAGATACTGGACAAGGTATAGACACAGAAATCATTCCTAGACTGTTCACCAAGTTTGTCACAAAATCAATAACCGGAACAGGCTTGGGATTGTTTATCTCCAAAAAGATCATTGAAGCACATGGAGGAAGCATCTGGGCTGAAAATAACCTGGATGGAAGGGGTGCCACTTTTACATTTACTATTCCTGTGTAAGTCAGTTAGTAGTTTTATAGGTACGTTGGTTGCGTTCGTTGCTTGCGCCATGGAACATGACCTAAGTTTGCAAGACAGCATGCGTACCTAATAAATAGTCGTACATTCCAGGACGTGAATTCTGCCGTATCTGTTAAATTTTCACATCAGTACCATAGTAGCTGATCACATCTCATGCCCTAACTTTAATCTGTGAGCGACCTTGTAATTATGCGACCCATCAAAATTTAAAACATGAGTATCTTTAACAATACAATTATCTCGCCTGTACGAAGATGGTTATTCTCAAAATGCTGAACAATTGAGTTGTAGGGTTTAACACCACTTTTCCATTTATCGTCTACTAGCGATGGATGCCAGTAACTGAAAATGTTTGCTTTTTATTTCCCTCTTCCTTATTCCAAATTTACGGCTGTCTTTATCTTATTAATAAAACGTTGTTCTTCAATAGGTTTTCTGATAATGTCGCTTTCACTTATGTTGGGCATTGAGTCAAGCAAATTACCTGGTACCTCGAATGCAGTCATAAATAGAACTCTAATGTCTCTCTTAATTTCCTTTAATTTTTGATATAGCTGAAATCCATTAATTTTCGGCATTCTAATATCCGTAATAACCAGGTTATAGTAAGATGGATCCGCTTGTGTAAAACGGTTCAATGCTTCATTTGGATCTGTGAATGCTTCTACTTTAAACCCTTCAGCAGCCAAAATTGATTTAAAAGTAAACAGGATGTCTCGATCATCGTCTACCAACATGAGAGTTATAGATTGGTTCCTTAGGGCTTGGTTATCCTCATCTGTCTTTTCCAATGTGCCATTGGGAGATATTTGACTAGGGTCATGTTGGGCACTAGAGTTTTGATCATGAATGAGGTTTCCTTGCTTTTCTGCCGCGTCCCCCAGATACACGACAGGAGAAATCGGACGTATATTTTTGAATCTATCAAGAGGTTTGGGTAACGATCTTATTTTTTCTGAGGTATGATAAATGTCTGGAAACGAAAAGTCCGATTGCAGATAACACCCTGATTTCCCAC
This sequence comes from Nitrososphaeraceae archaeon, assembly GCA_022545895.1. Classification (GTDB taxonomy): domain Archaea; phylum Thermoproteota; class Nitrososphaeria; order Nitrososphaerales; family Nitrososphaeraceae; genus TA-21. Next base: position 6,956 of record JAKEIK010000198.1, read on the forward strand.
TCGTCTCGAAGTTATTCTGGGATATTGGTGGCATCGTTCCTACAATATTTATTATATAATCAGGTAAGCCAGCCATATGATGGCGATTATTAGTAGAATCTATAGAATTAATGATAGTTATACCACATGAATATGCAATATTTAAAGTCCATCCCCTCCTATAGTAATTTATTCCCATTTATGGGCAAAAGTATAGAAAATGTCGTTCCTGACTGATTATTGTTGGCGGCAGAAATCTTACCACCATGAGCCAATACAATTGCTTTACTTATGAAAAGTCCTAGGCCCGTTCCAGACTGGTCATTACCAGAACTTCTATTTGTTGAAAATTTTTCGAATAGGACAGGAAATATATCGTCAGGTATTCCGCAACCGGTATCAACAATTCTAATTTCTATCTCATTTTCTTTCAAATGTACATGGGTTTCTACGGTTATGTTTCCAGACATCGTAAATTTGACCGCGTTACCAATTATATTTCCCAATAGTTGGGTGATACGTAGTTTATCCCCTACTATTTCAATAGGCGTACCTAATTTTGTATTTAGTGCGA
>JAKEIK010000199.1 GCA_022545895.1 Nitrososphaeraceae archaeon
AACAGGCAATGGTCTCTGGTATCCGATTCGAGAATCTCGTCGGTCATCCCATTCTTGGCGAATTCGGCGTTGAAGCACTACTATTCCCTGGCCAGACTGCAGGTTCGGTCGTTTTGTATGCGGCCAAGCACGGAGGCGTTCTTCTTACTGGTGATTCCGCAATGGGCACCACTGCCAATCAGGCAAAGGCCGATGTGGAGCGTCTGGTTAGGCCACCAATAGAGACAAGCGTGGACGATGCTAAGTTACGGAAACAGTGGTTGGCGTTTGATCGACCAGTCGCAACAGTGCTACCGTTTCACGGAACAGGGTATATTGATAGACACGCAAATGACATTGCTTCAATTATGCGTCCTTTAGTGCGTCTGGAACCGACACACTGGGATGAGTTAGTAGATTAATCAGTTACCGCAGTCATTTAATGAACATGGGGAAGTTAATTTGTTCTCTTCCAGTAGGTCCATCGTCTCGCAATGCTAGTTCAACAAACCTTTTCCGATCCATAAAATGATACGTTAAATTATTCACGAATCATTATCTATGTGACTTATTACATATCTGAAAGATGTTTGAAGGTAGGACATGGTACAAGGAAGTCACAATCCTTACAGTAATTTCTTTTGCAATTGAATTCTCGGTGGGGTTTGCTGTCGGTGTCGCTCTCGTATCAATGGATCAAGTTTATCTTTTGCAAACTGACACATTTACAATCTATGAAGCGATAATTGCAGTCGTAATTTTTGCTGGATTGGCAAGTTGGAGAATTCACAAAAAGGCTCTATCTGTAAAGGAGGTAGTGTCATTATTCTTGATTTCATTCGGGATAAACTACGGTATGTCATTTTTGTTTCCATCTTACATACAAATCCCATTGTCAATCGGACTAGTGTACCTAATAATTTGGCGAATACACTTGAAATCAGTGGGTAAGTCAATGTATCCTGGTACTGAAATTACTGAGTAAATACTATTACCCGCTAGGGTATAAGGCAGGGATTTGTTCCGTATTACTAATTATCGTATTCACAATTGGTGCATGTCTAGCATATGGACAGATTCCAATTACTCCAGCGACAACGGGCGACTGCGACTCGTCATATCCGGATTTCTGTATACCATCATCACAACAGGAGTTAAATTGCACTGATATTCCGCAAAAGGGCTTTACAGTTTTGTCACCTGACCTGCAAGGTTTTGGTAGGGGTGGAGATGGCATAGGTAGTGAGGCGTAAGTGGCATTCTTACGCTCTACCGTTGCATTTTTGTGATTGTTTTTGCTCAATCGTCATCCCTTTTCAAATTAATGTGTAAGTTTCTTGAAATGTACGCAACTGGACAGTCTCTTGGTGCTGATACTTGTTGTAGATTTATAGCAGCAACAGTACCTATCAGTACTGAAACCAGAACTACCCACAGTAATTTGGTTCCAATTCTCATGTCAATATATGATAGAACAATGTATAATCAAATTATCTAATTTTAGATACTGTTTCCAATGCTCGACACATAATTAATCAGTTGATGATAAATTGACAGACTGAATAAATGGCCTACAATAATGAGATTAATAATTGGTACATATTTTCCGAGAACTATATTAAGGAACTCTTGAAATTAAAATGATAGTGAGATTCATAATCACACTAATGGTTGCGATGGCGATTGTAGGGAATGTTACTATGTCAAGTTTATCTCCGTCTACAATTGACCTCATCAAAATAGATTGTGACAAGGTTGTATACTCAGCCAATTGGGGACTTCATAAGACTCTGGAAGTATTAAGACACTGCACCGGCGCGGATAAGGAATTACATTGAATTTAATTTCGTATCGACGGACGACGTAGAAAAATGAAATACAATTTTGATATTAGTACATTTGTATAAAAAACAGAAATCCTGAAATATGAATAAGCGAATATAGTAAACTGCTAATTATATGAGGGCTGCTATGGTGGCGATCGGCGAGGCTAACCGAATAGCAATTGTAGCAGCCTGATTACAATGTTATTTTGAAATCACTAATCTATCCCGCGCGAACATGCTCACAGTTAGATGCTACGTCATGATCTACACTCGTATTTATCCAAACCGAGTCTTCACCTGAGCCACAGTCAATGAAGTCTTTGTGACCATCAGAAAGAATTGCTTTGGAGTCGTCTGTGGTTCCAAGGCCGTGATATAATCGATCATTCCCTGCTCCGCCCGAGATACTGTCTGATCCGTAGCCCTCACCGCAAGTTACCGGTATGTCTGGGTCATCTATTATGTCTCCAAATATCTCATCTTTACCGCCACCTCCGTTAATTCTATCGTTACCAGAACCCCCGCATATTCCGTCATCCCCAGATCCTGCTTCAATCTGGTCATTTCCGCTCAATCCAAGAATGTTATGTTTAAGTCCATTTGCACCTATCCTGTCATCTGCGTTGGTTCCAACACACCAAGTACTGGGATCGGAGTTTGCTAGTTTCGTGCAAAAAAAGTCTGCAGCAGATGCAAATGATATTGAATTTGAAACTATCCCAAGTAAAACTCCAACAGTACCTATCATAGGAAGTATAGAATAATTCACACATGCCATCAAAATGCGCAAGTTATAACTTTTCATGAAGAATATCCTGAAAAAAGATCATAGAAAGTAATACGGATTAGCATCGTATTTTTGTAATTATTTCATTCTATACATTTTGCATTAAGGATACACTGTGCAAAGGTGGGAAGTTTCGTCTGTAGAAAGACAGGACTAACTCATTTATTGGATTTACTAGTGGTTAGGAAATACGAATGTGCGATGGAGAGAGCGAGAAATACATATCATTTTCTTTTAGAAAGCTTCTTCATTAATTTTGGTTCGCTTTCTCTGACAACCGGAATAATCTTATTCATGATTATCGAATGGAATCTCTTTGCAGCAACATCAAAAGTAAAGATAATTACAAAGCAAAGGCGATTCCTGGCATCTGTGATCGGTATTGTAACCCTAAACACCTTCTCATAATACGAACAAGTATAGTCATTCTTTCCTAGGATAGCTTGCCATCGAATTCTTGTAAATTGGCGTGTCACAGCAGCAAGCGCATATTGAGCTGTTTGCTCATTATCTAGAAGAGGTTTGAGTCCTTTTCTTTCAGAACTAGCTAGAAGCGTTCCATGTTCATCTGCAAGACCCACAAACCTTACATATCCATCGGTTTTAATTATTTTATCACATAGAGATTTGAAAAGATCGACCATGGACATTTCACCCCAATACCTCATAATAAATCTTGATGATTTAACCATAAGGTTTCAACAATAGCGGAATTTTGGATGAAGCATTCAAGGACAGGGATAGACATCTAAAGAGCTTAAATAGTATCGATACAATTAATCGCCTTGTCACGATCTTTATTAATACAATAATAATCAATAGGATTTCGTCAATTCATAATGATGGGGACATGGAAATTGTTAGGAGATAAATTATATACTTTCTAAAATCATTCTGTCAGCTCAGGTCAATATAGATGAAAACACTTGCAATAGATTTGGATTCTGTGTTGGCTGATACGATGTTGATTTGGATCCAAGAGTACAATATAAGGAAGAAAGCTGATATCCTGAAAAGTGACATAGTTTCATGGGATATTTCACAAGTCTTCGACATAACAGTTGAAGAAATTTCCCAGATATTCACAGACATATGGCAACGGCATTGGAGAAATATTCCCCCTACTGAACCAAATATAGGCATGACCACAAAGAAGCTACATGAAAAAGGATTCAGGATTTCTATTCTAACTAAAAGATTCAGACCTTCTGTGGTTAATGTAGCCAAATGGCTGGATCTGTACGAAGTATACTCTGATGATCTCCTGTTTATTTATGACGATCGTCCTAAGGCAGAATATCCTTTCGATATACTAGTAGATGATGCTCCAGTTAACCTAGTGAGCATCAAGCAGCCTAAGTTGGGAATCCTCTATAGTCAACCTTGGAATATGGACTTCGTATGGGCTACTCGGATAGACAAACTAAGCCAGTTGGATCGTTTGATCTGATACAATTAAGCAAATGCCAATCTCCAAAGAATATTGGATCAATATAAAATTTCAACTAGAAGTACCTGTCCAGGAACATGATACACTTATTCACTATCAAAGAATGCAAATATTCATTAAAGTAAAAGGATAAATCTATTTGCGTACCGCATGGGTCGCGTATTTCAATTAATCCAAAGTAACAAGGTGTATTCAGGAGAACTTTCAGTGAATGTCAATAGATTTCGGGTAAATGGACTGATCATGAAGAAGGAATTCATAGAATATGCAGATTCTGTTGGTATTCTCCCGGTGGATAAACACGAAAATCTCTTGTTAATCCAGCAATTTCGTTTTGCTACCAAAAAAACAGTAACTGAAATTCCTGCGGGCAAGATTGAAAAAGGGGAATCACCAGAACAGGCCGCATTACGAGAGATGAATGAAGAAATAGGATATTCTGGAAAACTTACTCCAATACTACAGTTGTACTTGGCTCCTGGATATTCTACAGAAAAAATGCATCTTTTCTTTGCCACAGGCTTAAAAAGAATAGCGAAACGACTGCGTATGGACAATGACGAAATAATAAATACTGAGCGTATGAATTTGCATACGGCTATTGAGAGATGCCTTGATGGTGAGATAGAAGACTGCAAGACTGTGTCTGCTATCCTGTTATATGCACAACTTTACCATAATTGTAATTACTCCCACTAATAACCCGAGAAATCTCATAAATTAATTCGTCCACGCCTTGGATTAGCAATACTGGCGGTAGCGATAAACGCAGCTGGCTTGAACAGTGCTATCATAAAAAAACAACGTCAAGTACTATTTAATAGACGAGGTATTATTGAATCTGAGGACTAAATGTTCTACTCCGGAATCGGATGAAAGGCGTACTTGGTCTAAATAATAATCAGGTTATATTATTTTTAAATTATGCGTCCAGTGACCAAGCAAAAGGCCGATAAAACTTTTTTATGATAACCAGTTAACGTATGGTCACCCGCATCTTTAAACTTTACGCTTTCATTGCAATTTTACTAATTTTTTGCTAGCACTTAGTAATTTTTAGTTATCTTTTGACAGGTTTTGATATGTCATTGTAATTTTAATTTGTTTCAAATTGAAGTTATTAATTATGGAAACTGGCTACTTTTCTTTTGGTTGATAGATCCTTTCAATAGTTCTTGCGAGCTTGAAGTCATAGTCTGTTATCCCCTTCACATCATGAGTTGCTAATTTAATTTCTACATGATTGTATACATTACACCATTCGGGATGATGGTTCATTTTCTCTGCTTCAAGCGCAATTTGCGTCATGAAACCAAACGCCTGCACAAAATTCGGGAAGTCGAAAGCCTTTGAAAGCTTACCCTCTTTCAGCGTCCATCGGTCCAATTTATTGATCTCCTCTTGGATCTTGTTTTCTGACAGTCTTTCACGTTTATTCTGTGACATAGCTACCTTTAGATTTTCGTACTAATAGGGTTTCCGTATTTAGTGGGTCTCCATTTCAGTTTCAGCATAAGCTGTTTGGGTCAAAGGAACACTTCGTCTATACATTGCACTTAAAATCCTATTTACCGCGAACTATTTTACTCTAAAATAAACTTCGTCCATCAACCAATCTACAAATCTCTTGACGTTTTCGTCTATGTTACACCACAAGTGCACGGATCCTGGTAATATCTCAATTCTCCCGTGGTTCATCGTGATTTTTAAGCCTTCCTTGCCTTCATACATATATGCATCTTGAGCCTTGACATCTCCCAGAGTTTCTTTGGCTGATTGTTTAACTAACTCTCTAGAAATAGGGAAGGTTTTTCTAAATTTATCTACAACTATGCCAATGTTTTCAGTCCCATAGGAATTGACATCGCGAATTTTGGACGAATTAGGGAAATGTAATTGTAAAGATATCTGATATTTTGATCCTACGAAGGCAGATATTTGATTTATTTTTTGATATGCAACATTGGGATTCCTAGTTACATCTTTTTCGAGTTCGGGCATGTGGTATCTCAAGTTGTACAAAAGGTCGGAGTGAATTTCAGAAAATTTGTTCATTGACGCAGTTCTTCATTTTAACTCACGTATTCTATTTAATTATATGGCACAGCCAGCAATTGTCTTACTCTAAAAGGAAGTTATTGCCAGAGAATTGATATCGATTTCGATTATATTACTAACTCAACTATTTATTAGTGCAATAGAAATATCTATAAAATAATGTTTGCCAGTGATACTGCCTCCGAGCGAGCAACTAGCATTGAAGACTATCAAAATGCGTGTACTAATTTCATAATTGATATTAGTACGGACTACAAAAATTGGGTGGAGAGATACGGTCTGACCGATGACGAAACAACTCTCAGAAAAGGCTCTATAGATTCAATTGTAGAAACGACAAACATCTGGATCCTAAGATATGGAAACACCATAAAAAAGGTAGACATAATAATGAATGATGGAGTGACTAAAATGGCTGAAAACACGGCGGGTTATCCATTTTCTTTTGAAGTATCTGCAAACGGTTTAAAGAGATATGTATTACATGTAGCCGAATTAGTTAGATTAAAAATAACAGCCATACCTGACGAGGGCAAAACAGTTAGGATAGGGATGTTCGACAAAGAAAGCCTTTTTCAGATTTCATCAAACAAGGAGGTACATTTTAACGTCAGCCAAGAAAGTTTGAAGAGCTCGGACATACTCGATGACTACATAACATTAGACGCTTCCAAGTTTGCTAAGGGCGATATAGTTTCAATAACCATTATAGGTGAAGAGTTATCTGGTGATTATGTGTCCGAGAGGAGAGGCTATACCTCCTTAGTCCTAATACAATAGATCAAGTTACCGAGTTGTGGTAAGTAACCTTGAGAGACGTATAAACGATTAACATCGATGGTTGCGTTTTTGATGTTCAAAAATGTTAGGATAAGTTTGAATATTCGATACAAGGAGATGTAATTTCGGCACGTAAAAAATAAATGCCAGTTGGCTGGTTCGAACAAGATCGCTTACTCAAATAATAGTTGGGATTACCTTTTAAATTGACTCAGGAGTATATGAAGGCATTGTTATTTTTAAAAATATAAATTCCGAAGTATTTCACCTTGTAAAAAGCGAAGTTTACAATAGCCCAGATAGGCCGGATAAGATGCGATTGCCTATGACTATAATAAATGGCTGCGAGATCAATTGAAAATAATATAGTAAAGGAGTTACATTCGTTTCTAATGATATGTTGCTTGAATTGTCAAACTTCTATGTAATTTGTGATATCCTCAATCGCGGTATTGGAGTCATGGCAGTAGATTTAACTTCGTCACTATAGCACATCTACTTTACGTGAATGCAAATAAATACTCGTTGATTTTAGATACGTGTTACATAAACTCCCTGGTATTAATTAGTGTACTTTTCTCAAGTTATAACATACTTTGGTATGTTCGTAACACTTAAAATATCATAATAATTGTGAAGGATATGGAGCGACGGTCGTCCAGTTTGGTCTAGGACATCAGATTGCCAATCTGGTAACCCGGG
>JAKEIK010000200.1 GCA_022545895.1 Nitrososphaeraceae archaeon
TAGATAAATACCCATCTGCAGCGATTCTAATAGTTACTGCATATGAGACCGTAAAGAAAGAAATAGCAAAAAGATCCCTTTTTGACAATAAACGAGTAGAGGTTTTGATAAAGCCATTGAGGCTTGCACAATTGGAAACCTCTATTGTCGACATTGTGAACAAGAAGTAGCCTTCTCAATTTACTTAGTTCTATTTGAACGCGGTAAATCTAATTTGAAAGAATTAAATTTTCTTAATTATTTTGCTGGTTAGCAAATCCTCTTCATCAGACGTATCGATAGTTGTGCTTGATTTTCCGAAAACGCTCTCAAATATTCTATCCAAGTACATCTGAATGTGCGGTGAGGTCAGCCATAACTCCTTATTTCCATATTTAAATCCGTACCGCTGTGAACTTCCTAATAACTCCCTTTTTTCAAGTTCGCGCAGATAACCAGACGAGATTCTATTTTCGTCAAAATTATTTTCCCGTGCTATCTCGTCAATAATATAATGTATTCCTGATCCATGCTGCGCGGCTGCCTTATTTCTATATGCTATCTCCTTTGGAATTCCTAACTGATTCGCTAATTTTCTATGAACACGTTTTCCAAGCAGGTCGTTTGGTCCTATAATATTGAGTTTTGGATTGATATCAAAAGCGGTTCTGATGATTTGTTTGTCCAAATAAGGTTCCCTCATCTCAATTCCATGTGCCATAGTTGTTTTATCTTCTCTTTCCAATGTTTCCTTATAGAGTAAAAAGAGATCCTCTATCATGTGACCTCGGAGGGACGCATACCCTTCAGTTTCAACTACTCTTGGATACCATGGATACCCTCCAAATATTTCATCTACGCCTTGGCCAGAAATCACTACTTTAACATGATCCTTCTTTGCCATAGCCATTGCAGAATAAATAGGCAATGCAACTTCAACTTGGACTGCATCCCTTTCTTCAATCGCATGTATTATTTTTGGTAACATCTCCTGAGTACTGCGTTTGGTAATAACGTTTACTTTAAGGGTCAACTGGAGATCCTTTGCTACCTTATCTGCAAATAGAATATCCGAAGAATCAAGAGTGCCCGCGTTATAACATATTACTTCCTTCACCATATCCTTGGCTAACCAGGCTACTAGGACACTGTCTATACCGCCTGAAAATATGATTCCCACCCTATCAAGACCCTGAGTGCGCTTTTTCATTGCTAATACCAAGGCTCTCTTGTATGCTGTCAAAGCTTCTTCAAGAGTGTTGTATCTGAATTTTTTCTTGTTAGGATTCAAAGCTCTAGGAGGCTCTGCGATTCTATATTCTCTTAAAGCACCTCTATTACTTATAATAACAGCATGACCAGGCATTACCCTCCTGACAGATTTATTTCCTCCTAAAAGCCAGATTGCTTTTTGTTCGGATGCAAACGTTACTTGCTGGGGATCCTCGCTATAGTAAAGCTGCCTGACGCCTAACAAATCTCTAACTAGAGCTATTTCACCTGTCTTATGATCCTTTACTGCAATACTATACACTCCATCCAAAACTTTTGCCATTTTTGTTAATGCCTCCACTAAACTTGCCGACTGTGCTAATTTTTCTTCAAGCAAGTGAAGTATGACTTCGCTGTCTGAAGTACTAACAAAATTATGCTGAAGTTTCAAACTATTCCTGATTTGTTTATAGTTATATATCTCTCCGTTATGCCCTAATGTTAGTCTTCCATCACAGCTTGTGAACGGTTGTCTTCCTAATTGGCCACCAACTATTGCTAATCTAACATGACCTAATCCAAACCTCCCATCAATATAAGGGGAGGACAATTCAGAGGATTCCAAAGAATTAGCCCTGTTTTGTCCAACTTGTATTGAGACACCGTCAGGACCGCGATTATGCATGCATGAAAGCATGAGAATCAGGTCCTCCGTTACGCCTTCGTTATTTTTATTTAGGATACCAGCTATTCCGCACATTTTTTCCTCCAACTAACGGCAAAATTTATACGATAAACCAAAAGATTCTCCCTTTACAAATTATTCTTCAACATGATTTATCAGTATTACGTCTCAATTTCGTGTTTTTGATACTCTTCACATATTTAAGTTGACAGAAGCCAAATATTAATCATTACTAAGAAATCCAATTGTTTAATATAATTTATATAATAGCCTATTTACCAGGCATCAGTTTTTACATATTGATCCTCTGATTAAGCATACTTATATTTAAGTAATCATACTTGTACTAGAAATTGCTTAGAATCATATGCAGTTTAAATCCGATTTACCAATAAGTTATACTGATATCTTAACGTAGTAAAGTTACAAATAGCGTTTTGAAGTATATTGAATATTAAGGTCTTGCATCATCTTAATGAATCTATATTTCTTTTGCAGAGTTATAGATGATAAGAGCTACATAATAATCGATGTGAAGAGTCTCTGCCAAGTCGCTCACCGTTGTATTACGTATTTTATCTTTGGTGAATCCATGAACAGCTAACATCTCTTTGATCCCATCTACGACGCTTAAATCATAAATGTCTGGCTTTTTTTCATTACTGAGTAATGATTGAACCATCAATTGTGAGTGTACAACAAAATATTTATACCTGTTTCTTTTCGGCTTGTGCATTTACACAAAGCTAAGAATCTCTAATTTCCTCTTGTATCGTGTTCCAGCAATGCTTATACACAATGTAGTTTTTTATAAAGTAATGGGTACGGTCTATAGCAGTCAATCTAATGGCCTCGAAGATTATTACTCTACCCAACACTTTAATGATGATTACTTGCTTAAAAAAGCCTTTACGCCAATGAGAATTAGTCATTTGATGGCATTTAATATCAAAGAAAATAACGATCAAATTTCGGGAATCTTATCCTTAGAATTTGATTATTATCCGTACGATGGTAACATAAAATATCGCGATATACATTACAGCGATCCTAGATTGATAAAGCACATTGAAGGCAACCCGGGTGTAATGAAGAATATAGATGCATATCTCAGAAAAAATCTATTAGAATCTGAGTACGGTATCAAATTCTAGAATCAAGCTAGATTTGGCTTAGATTTAATTTGAATATCTTATGTTAATCTAGCTAACATATTTTTTTACA
>JAKEIK010000201.1 GCA_022545895.1 Nitrososphaeraceae archaeon
CTAGAAGAAAATGGTCTGGCTATGTAACTAATAATTTTAGTACTTATTTCACGATTCTTCATTTAGGGCTGAAATTGGGCACCGCGAGTGAAAGAACAACAGAAGTAAATATGTTGTTTGATATGTCGCTTATAATAAAACAGCGATCTAAAACAAACGTTACTATTGTTTCTCCAGCGAAAGTAGGAAGATATGAACAAGGGTCTGACCCTCTAGCACAGAAATTGAGAAATGGACGAATTGTCATTTTCCAATTCGTTTAAGACATCATTCCTACCGCCAAAGATGACCTAAAGCGAATGAAGATCCTCTTCCTGAATGCCATGTAAAATCACTCAAAACCTTCCAGTTGGAGATATGTCAAACTAATTCGCATTTCTTGGACTGGGACCACATCTGGATGGATACCGTCGACTAAGTATCTTGCTAACCACTATATCTTTGTCTTAGTTCGAAGAATTCATTATCAACCTTCACAAATGACTTGCCACACACATCACATTTGTAAATCCTTCCGTGAGCTGCTGAGAGTGATTGAAACTTCTCCGTACTTCCCTCTGCTTCAATTCCAACTTCAGATATAACAGTTAGAATTCCTTTCTCACAGGATGTACATACAACATGCTGTAATTCTGACATATTGTTACAATGCTAATCATCCATATTATAGTTATCATGATATTATCGTCAATTTAGGTGCCCATGTAGAGATGTTTACCTGCAGAATGAGTACAAATTATGTGTGTCATCTAATTGCAACTATTTGCCAATTATAAAACAAATCCGATAGGTCTGTCAATGGACTCGATGTCATACATATCGGCAGTCAGGAATATCATACTAACCTACATAGCGTAAATATAAAAGGATTTTTGCTTAGGACGAAATGCTGACATGGGGATTTACGAAGAAACTCCACGGCAGCATTAAAATTGAGTTGAGTGACCTGAACTAGAAATACGTAGGATTTAGGAATTAGGATAAATAAATATCGAATTAAAAGTATTTACTCCAGAACAAAGGAACCTTTAAACCATGCTCTGGACTTTGAATATTAGTATTTGATTATCGGTATGGAATTTTAGGTGCTTCAGGTCTGATAATTAAATACCTTTATTTGTACCATGGCATTACTTTGACACACCGGAAGGTTGTTGGGCTTTTTTAGCATTAATTGGCCGACAATTTAATCTAGTTCAGAGCTATCTATTTTTTGATTCCATTTTTTTAATTAGAGACTAAGAACCCCAAGCCAGCCAAAGATGAATTTTCCGAATCGTTCAATTATTTCAAGACAAACATTCATTAAATAAATTAAATAAACCTCTCTCTTCAAAACCACAATACTGCACAAGGTTTGACTAATTTGGATTGTGTTCCGTGCCCAATATTGACTGAGTAATTTTATAAATTTTCTATAATCTTTGCAGAGACTGGAAAATTTGTGAGTCATGTGTGGGAAGGACTGCAAGAGTTTGGCTCACCAGTTACATGACGACGACGGAGTAATATATACGCTCAAGTCTCTAATAAGGATTAAAGTAGAAATAAACTGATTCTTTAAATCAAATATTTGTCACAAATGACAAGTATGTGAAACATCGTAATAATAAGTTATGATTTCTATAATCCGCTGCTTACAATCTGATATATGATCGGCCGTAAAATATCAATATATGGAATTAATCGAAACGACAGGATGGATAGCACTAGGTTTCATACCTACTTACCTTGCATTGGAACTTTATACTCGCGGATTGAGACATCGAAAATTGACGAAATTATTTTCACTTATTCGATATCCTAAGGGAGCAGGGGTAAGAATACGAACAAAATAGTAGACGAAAAAGTAACTTCAGATGCAGTCCGACAACTGCGACTCCTGAGATTCTTTGGTGGACGCATAACCCGTTCAACTGAAGAAATTGTGACCCTTGCGAATGGAATTCCCTATTGTTTCGCTGAGGTGACCTGTGACACTGGCAGTCAGTTTGGAATCGCGGCGTACGGGGACGAAGCAGCAGAATTATTTAAAGAAGTCGATATAATGAAACAGGTGACCTTCCTGATGACGCCTAAAACAAGATTACCTTAATATCAAAAACTGATTCCCGAAGTCTGGTAGTCCTGCCCTTTATGATTGTTCGGTACCTTATTAGTACTGTTACTCATGAGGATCAACACTGATGTTAATCAAAAATGAAAAATAAAAAAGAAATAATTGAAGCTCCTAAGGCTTCTCACGTCCTAAACATATTTAATGCCAACATTGTGAGCGCCTTTTTCCTATGTATCTCACCATTTTTGCCATATTGCAGCAACACTGTGCCAGCTTTTGCGTTGACCAATTTTCAAATCAGTCCACTATCGTAGTTTACTGCCTTCAATTACACTTATTAATCCAGAACCAGGATTCAATGTCTGGACATACTTCCAACCTGCTTGTTCCAGTATTAAGGAATACTCGCCAACGGTTCTTTCTTTCCCAGTTGCGACACACATCATGTGTATATCAAATAGTTTCGAAAAATGTGGAGTTTCTGGACCTGGGACTATATGCTCTGCGATTAACACTTTTGCATGTTCAGGAGAAGATATATGAATATTTGATAGTATCCTCACACACTCCTGATCGCTCCAATCATGAAGGATCATTTTCATCATATACGCGTCAGCGGAAGGAACTTCACTAAACATGTCTCCGTCAACATATGAGCAACGTTCCTTTACACCCAATTTAGGTGCCAATAGCAACTCCTTATTCTTGGTTACAGATTCCAACTCAAACACAGTACCTTTCATTTGTGAATATTTTACAAGTAAATTGCTGAGTAAATGTCCTTGACCTCCACCAATATCACATAGGTGGTGAATTTTGGAAAAATCGTATCCATCGAGCGCGTCGAGTACCCAGGCAGTCTGAATTGCAGAATAACTACTCATCGCCTGATTAAATACCTCGCAATACTCGTGATTTTTATGAGTATGCTCAAATATTTTATGACCATATTCACGGACAAAAGAATCCTGTTGACCATCCGTAATCATCGCAGGTAAATGCCTCCAAATGGCGTAATGTTCTGGGCCTTCTTCCAATAATGTTACACCCCTTAATGTTTGTGGATGATCTTTCCGAAGAAACTCTCCCTGCGAGGTCATTGAGAATTTACTATTCGGCTCTTCTCTTAATAAACCCATGGACCCCAGTGCTCTAAGAAGTCGATATGTCAATGCAGGATCAAGACCCAATTCCTTTGCCACGTCAGATGCATTTTTAGGATCTGATGTAATAGAATCGAAAACTCCTAGCTTGACTCCAACGTAGAGAATCTGGCTTCGCCACCTACCGAAAATAATATCTAACGTTTTTCCATATTCTGACATGATATAAAATTTGACTTATTGTATGCAAATAAATCTTTTTCATCAATGAGCAGATTTGCACGGAGTGTCGGACGAACGAACAAAATAGAAGCGATCTAGATCATTTTTGGACGAGAACGACAGAAAGATGTATGGTAAAATGTTCGGCTAAGTAAAATTAGCATAATATCCCTTGTATGCTGGCAGCAAGGCCCGTCGCAATCCATTTAGTTATAACGTCAGATCTGTTTGAGCAATATGAGCAATTGGATGGATTGAAAAGTGAATTACCAGGAAAAGCCAAGTGAACTAATGGTAAATTTGGATACCTGGTTTGTCCTTAAGGAATCAGCATTTTTCTCTAATACAACCCTGTATGGAAGGGCACCTTAGGCCTTCCACCACCAGGGCTGGAAATATGTACACAGAAGGGAAACAGTAATTAGGTTAATGCCCTCATGACAAATAACAGTTTTCAATATAAGTTAGCAGATTAAATTAGTTATGACAAGTTAGGATAATATTCTATTTGAAATTTCAGACATAGGAAAGTATTGAAAATTCTCCTAGTTTCTTAGCAAGGCGTCTTACGCACTTTACTTATACTTTGTTAAGTATCAAACGCTGAAAACAAATCATGTATACAAAAAAAATAGGAATGTTCGTGATTCTGTCACTTTCAATTGCGACAGTAGTTATGGGGACAGCAGGCTTGAATCTTGTATCACCAATATTTGCTGGTGGCGACCATCATGACCACGGTGGGAAGAAATGCAAGGACAACGGTGACAACAACTGTAACGACACACACAAAACTCAGAAAATAAAGGCAAAGAATGAGTGCGAGATAGAAAATGAGAACAAAGACCACAGTCACGACAATGAGAACTTGAATGAACTCTTCTGTGGCAATGATGCACAAAATCTAAAAGATGTAGAACAAACCGATGTCTTCCTAAGTAACGACACTCTAGCTTAAAGAAGCGAACCAGACTCCGTAAGGGCTTGTGATATGGATCACTGCCTCTCCTTATTTTTACTCCAATCAAATCTATTCCATTCCATTATATTAGTAACTTCTTAAGAAATAAGCCGCCAAATCTAAATACGCGATAATTTTTATTGTGAAATTCACAATGATAATCATCTCCGAACAAAACACAGAATTGCTCAAAGGCCGTCGCTGGTTAAACAAACCCTTAAGAGGTGGATTATGTATTCGTGACAGAATAAAAAGTTCAGGGTTATATTTTTTAGGTTTGTTCCCCCGGCCTTTGACTTTTGATAACGAATGCCAAAAGCTGACAATGTGATTAATGGTAACATCGGCCAGATAAGTCTGTTAACGATTTTGAACTAGGTAAACTAGTTTATCTAATTGTGTTTCCTAAGGGCAATTAAATCTGAATATAGTCCCATACCCTCTAAAAGCGGCAGCCCTAAGTGCTAGTTTATCCTAAGGTGCGGGCTGGTAAGAATACTGTTTCACCAACCATCGAAATAAGAGTTCTAGATCAAACATCAGAAGATCTTTTGTAGGTAGCTGAGGTATTAAGCTTAAGCCTGGGTATCCCGGGCTTCAGTAAGAAATTTCAATACCGCTGAGCGATCTAACCGCCGGTGCGAACATCGATGTGTGGATCTTTACTGCCAAGACATATGATTATCCAAATCTATCCAAATGTAAGAAAGCCGCCCTAGGAGATGAGGAATTCTCTGGTCTTACAGTGTTTACAATAGAATAGATTAATAACTGATTTAAGAACTATCCATCAGATCAATATAGAGAAATAGTGAGCAGTTGCAAGAGT
Organism: Nitrososphaeraceae archaeon; assembly: GCA_022545895.1. Lineage (GTDB taxonomy): Archaea > Thermoproteota > Nitrososphaeria > Nitrososphaerales > Nitrososphaeraceae > TA-21. The sequence goes on from JAKEIK010000201.1 coordinate 5,175, forward strand.
GTGTTACTTCACAAAGTTAATCATAGTTAAAATAGGATAATAAGGTATAATAGATAAAAAGAATGTTATATACATCTAAGGGTAACGCGATTTGAACGCATGTTTGAATCTAAGATAGGGTGTGGAAGCCGTCTGGAATTTGTGATCGCGTGTTTGACGATTCTTATTACTTTTTCAGTAACAAATACGAACTTGGTCTTTGGTAATTCCCAGACTGAGATAACAGCTAATGCGGATTCTAAATATCCTTTACCGTCACTTTTAGATTCATCGAATAATAATGCAACAGTAAATGCATCATCTGTGACTGGCTCTGCTCTGTCTATCACAAAAAGCATGAGGAACTTGAACGAAACAGTCCCTGAACCGGGAGAAAGACCATATATCGCAGAAAATAAAAACTACATATTTTCCCAAAACAAGAAGGAGATCTCTAATCCAAACAACAATTCCCATACTGGAGAGTTTCATAAAGGAGTGAAAATAGCAGTAGTCATCCCTACATTCACTGCCGCGGCTTACCATAACGCCTTCTATACATTTTACAAAAAATACAATTATGCTATACGTGGGCTAAATATTACAACAGACCTGAATTTGCTGTCCAGTAAGGTTACTAATGAGCCTTCCTCAAGTGCATCAGGATTTGCTATGCTTTATCTAATTGGGAATTTAAAATGGATAAGTCCTGACTCAATTGTTGCCATTCTAACTGATCAGGATGTTGACGCAGGATCGATATTTCAAAGAAATGGAAGTAATGCATATGATGTAGTAATTCTTGGTCATCAAGAATACGTTACTCACAAAGAATATGATAACTTTAAGAAATTTGTGGGTGATGGAGGTACAATGATCATCTTAGATGGGAATGTATTTTATGCTGAAGTTAAATATGATAGAAATACAGGCAACGTCACCCTTGTTAAAGGTCATAGCTGGGCATTTAACGGCATCTCGTCTTGGCGAAGTATAAACGAAAGGTGGAGGAACGAGACAGCAGAATGGGTTGGAAGCAATTACATCAGTAATATAGCCAAATTTGCAAATAATCCCTTTAACTACTTGCCTCATGAAGAACAGTATGTAACTAATCCAAATGACATTATTCTGTTAAACTATAATGCGACGATGCCACTCAGTAACTTGACTGATAAAGGGAGTATAGTTATTGCAACATACGAACTAAATTATCTAAAAGGACGGGTTATTGCCCTTGGTCTTTATTCAGATGATATTATGACTAACGGAAGTTTTGATCGTTATTTTGACAACTTGGTCTTGCAATATGCTGTCAGAACGAAGGATTAATTGAAATCCCTGTAATGTTTTAGTAAGTTAGGTTGACTTAAAGATGAAGAAGATTGAAATAAGGAAGAGAAACGGCATCATAATTGCAGGAGTTGTCATCCTATCTGCAATATCACTCTTTTTTCTGTCAACGAATATTATGAAGCCTCTATCGCTACCTCTCATTTCTACAAGTAAAAAGTTTGACAAGTTTGGAATAATGGAGATTTATCCTACAAAGCCCGGAGGACGAGAATGGTTTATCAATATGGAAAACCCAACAAGTGACGGAATATTCAATCCCCAATCCAACTTGAGTAGGCAGCAAGATGGTTCATGGAGGATAACAGGAAAGCTGACGACAGGTAAGTTTTATGATGAGGTAAGAATGAATGTTAACACACCAACAGGCGCGCAAAATTGGAAGAATGTGGAAATCACAGGTTATGCTAAAGTAGATTCGATTGTTGTTCCCTTCAATGGTACTGCAAATGATGACCTGACTTGGTATGCAAGAGGGGGCAAACATAATCCGCACATGCCATGTGAAGGTACTGCATACATAGGGGGCATCTATGTTGATGGTCATGTCGGATGGAAGAAGGAAATTTGGTTTACAGGTGGATATACTACCGAAAGAGCCCACGCAAAGGTTACAGATTCTCTAATAGGAAGGTGGGTCGGATGGAAGGCGGTCATTTACAACATACAGAATGATACTGCAGTAAAATTAGAATCGTATTTGGATAGTACCGGAACTAATGATTGGATTAAGGTGGCTGATGTCGTAGATAAAGGAGGATGGCATGCTAAGACAAGCGATTCACTCTTTTACAGTGCGAAGTGTGACAAACCTAAAGATTACATAATAACAAGTGGAGGACCCATAGCTACCTTCAGATCTGATGATTTAGTATGGGAGTTTAAGGATTTAAGTGTCAGGGAAATTCGGCCCTCTATAGACGTGCACAATGGGTATGATTCTTTTAGAAATGAATAGTTATCTTTTTCATGACTATGCAATCGTATCATGATATGCATTTTTGGTCCCTATTTTAATAGAAGTGAAACTGAACTAGAACAAGCTTAAACTAGACATCACAATAGTTGCTGATTCTACTGGTAACAATTGTGTCCATACAGTCAGAGCTTTATCGAATAACATAGTTAATCAAGACCTATCTTATGCGTGCTATTAATAATAGCAGCCTTGTTGAGCGGAGAAATATTTCAGCTATTATATCAAAACAGGTTGCTTATTGTCATCCCAATAGTCTTCGCATTTCTCGTGTATCCTCTGCTAATTTGTAGAGGGTCCTCAAAACAAGAAGGTAGGAGGTGATCAAGAATATGGCTATAGAAAGTGGATGGTTTTTTGTCGTTGGCATAAGCTTACCATTAGTTATCTGGTTTTTTAGCACACACCTAAAAGAACTGAAGGGTAAGGATTACAATATTAAGAAAAAACCGACTCAGATGGTAGCAGGATAGTGAAATCCTATTTTTTTGATTTACTTTTATTTCGGGGTAATTCTACGTGATTGCATGTTACAGTTATTACTTGCATTGATTGAATCTGAAGAGTGGAAACAACTCTATAATTGCTCAACAGACAGGACTTGGTTCATAAAAATTTGCTTCAGTTAGCCCCAGGGATAAATTCTCCCCCGCGAAAGTAGCCTTTGAGCCTCGGAATTTTTCTGTCCTAGGAAACATTTTCTCGTACGGTTCTAGGATGTTCTTGCAGAACTCAACTCCCTTGGGAGTACACTGGTAAATAGTAATTGATCTCTTCCCAAGAGCTTGCTCTGTTCTTTCTATTAATCCATTATGTTCCATCTTGTCAAGAATAGATCTATGCTTACTTATATTGAGCCCACAAAAAGTTGTGACAGCTGTTTGATTCATTTTACCATATTCTATGAGCTTTAGAATTATATCGCTGACTATGTAAACTC
>JAKEIK010000202.1 GCA_022545895.1 Nitrososphaeraceae archaeon
AATATATATACTTTTTTTCTATAAGATTGTTACATATCACTAAATGAGCTGAATTATCATCAAAAAGTTGAACTCTCATTGTTCCAAGAAACGATTAAGGTGGTTGAAATTCCGAACTGTTAAGGAAACTACGTTTCTCTTCGCCTTAATTTAATCAAAAAAATCCATAATATTACGAACGAAAATTAATATTGGTCCTGCCTTGCTGTGAAACTGAAATCCAAGTTTGCTTTTTCAATCCACTATCATAAATTATATTATCCTTATCTGTGTCGTCACTTTAATCAGTTTTTCAACCATTTATTTCTCTCAAACGTATGGTCAGGAAAATTTTAGAGAACGGCCATTTAGTTTAAGTCCGGCCCATCCAAATCTCTTTGATTCTAGGCTTAAAGTTGAACAAGTAGTACAAGGACTGGACACCCCTACAACTATGGCTTTTGTGGGGCCTGACGACTTTCTTGTCTTGGAGAAAGACAAGGGAACTGTTATACGTGTAGTAAACGGAAGAATTCTAGAAAAACCATTGCTTGATGTGGACGTGGCAAACTCTGTTGAAAGAGGAATGTGTGGTATTGCTGTTTCCAAAACTAGTTCCAAAACCTATGTTTTCCTTTACTTTACTGAAATAAATGGTAAAGATGGTGACGATCGGAAAGGTAAAGAGCCAGAAGGAAATCGCCTTTATAGATATGAATTGGTAGATGATAGACTTGTAGACCCTGTCCTTCTTTTGGATTTACCTGCGATTCCTGGACCTAGACATAATGGAGGAGCAATAGAGATTGGTCCTGATCAGAACATCTACATACCAGTTGGAGATATAGATGGATCGTTTAGTATGTTCTATACTGCTACGCAGACTCAAAATTTTGCCGATGGGATAGCTGCTGACGGACGCAGCGGGATTCTAAGAATAACACAAGACGGCAAGCCTGTTGGAGAGGGAATTCTGGGAGATTCCATGCCATTAAGATTGTATTATGCATACGGCATACGCAACAGTTTTGGATTAGGCTTTGATCCTATTACAGGTACCTTATGGGATACAGAGAACGGACCACATGAGGGAGATGAGATAAACCTAGTAAATCCTGGATTTAATAGTGGGTGGCAAGAAATTGTTGGTTTTTCTTCATCGCAAAAGAAATTTGATGTCCATAAATTGGTTACGTTTGATGGTAAAGGAAAATATGAAGAGCCTAAAGTAGTTTGGGCTCACAGTACCGGATTGACATCATTGGTATTTCTTGATTCAGAGAAATTAGGTACCGAATACAGAAATGACATGTTTGTTGGTGATGTTCATAACGGCCGAATTTTCCACTTCAAATTGAACGATGAAAGAAACGATCTTGTACTTCCTAAGGCCCTTGCGGGAAAGTTTATTGAAAACCCGATCAATTCTGGTGCCGAAGATATAGTATTTGGAGCTGGATTCGGCGGTATTACCGATCTTACTGTAGGACCCGACGGCTATCTGTATATTGTATCTATAGGTCAGGGTAAAGTATTCAGAATTTTGCCACAGTAAACTTGTTATCAGTTTATAAAGACATATCTACATCTTCATGCCAACTAGTTTATTTGATCTATCTGCACTTTATTACATGAATTCTCATAAAATAGGAACTACAACGGAGGCTTCAAATCCCACTGGTCACATGTTATCCTTATTTTTATTTGGCCTCCTACAGAATTTACTTGGAGGGAATTATTTTCTTAAGTCATAAACCTCTGCAGAAAAATATTCATGATACGCATGTCCGTATTATTCGTTCAATATTCAGTAAAGTACGGCATCTCGTAGAAAAGCTATACATAGTCACAAAATGTTAAGTTCGACTTGCCGATCTATTATTAAAGTAGGTTGTTGTGTTATTAATAAGAGTAACGTTGTAACTTTAATAACTTTCCATCTTTCTCATATTTGGCATTAAATAGCGAATGTGAAAAGATCGATAGTAAAATTTATCCATCAAATTTGAGTCTAATAATTATGTCAGATTAAATTCGCCAACGGCTGGCCATGTGTTTCTAACATTTTGAGTTAACTTCATTTTCATTTAATAAATAGCTAAACGACTTCAAAATGTCTAATAATATCAGGAATGACCATGTTCATATCGTTGTTCAATAATATATGAACTAGTTTGTTAAAAGTTATGATATAGCTATTGTTCTTCACTTTCTATTTTGCTTATAAAGTCAAATAGAGTCGGAAACAGTCTACTTTATATTTACAATAGTACATATGATTAATGATCTATTAGTGATATCTGTGAGAATGAGTTTTTCCATAATATCAATTGCTTTTATCCTCGTTTTGATTCCGTCATTTGTTGTAAATTCCTTTTCACAGTCAAATAGTTCTTTGTCAAATAACTCGTTGTCAAATGCTTCAATATCAGACAAATCGGATGATAACTCTCCTTCGTCCTTTTCTTCTCTGAGTAGGTCACTTGCTGAAACCAACCAATCAGAAGAAGAACCCGTACCACCTCCACCGCCATCGGATTCAGAATCGAATGATAACGCTAATTGAGGAAGAAACCAATAACTAGAACTTTACGTTGCAAATCAATAGCAAAATATTAGGATAACGGAAATAGAAAATCAATTACTATTCTCAGCTGATAATATGGATATTGACGTCCTGTAGAAGCCATTTTACAAATTTTCATATTTTATGACTTGATTTTTCTAGTTACACGAATATTTTTTATAACGTAAAAGTTAATAATTACAAAGAAAAAATAGACATATGGCAAAATATGAATTACCTCCGTTACCATATAGTTATGATGCATTAGAACCACATATTGACGCAAGAACTATGGAAATTC
>JAKEIK010000203.1 GCA_022545895.1 Nitrososphaeraceae archaeon
AGGAAGAATTGCTAATGGCTGTATTCACGGTACTGGCTCTATTTACAATCTCACTTCTGTCCTTTGAGATCGCGCCATCTACGACTTTGAATAATTCATCAGGCTCAAACTCATTCTTAATACTCTGAAGCTGCTGAACCATTGTTGGAGTAAGTGTATCTGAAGGTGGCATAGTTTGTTTTAATTTTACAAGTTTATCGGCATTGCTTATGAACTGAACTCCTATGTTCCGAATAGCGTCGACTGTTCCTTTTTCATCGGGGAAATATTTGTCAACTAGACTTTCGTATTTATTCAAATTGTTATTAAATTTGCTTTTCTGCTCATTTATTTCTTGTAGATAATTATTTCCGTTTCTTGGAATAAATACATACTCGTTGGTGGCGGTTTCTATATGTAGTGCTGCCACTTTAATTTCTTTCAAGGATTCCATTGTAGGTAGGCTTTGCAATACTAGTTCGTGAAATTTATCAGCAACTGTTTGGGAATAGTATAGACTCAAATATCCTACAGAGCCAGTTATAGTCGCAATAATCAAAAAGCCCACAATTAGTTTAGTGCCAATTCTAGATTGAAATGGTATTTTGCTATCATCACCATCTGAATAGGCTAAAATCTGATGTCCCATTACGGCATACCTCAATACTGACAAAATAATTAGTCTTTCTAATTCAGAATAACCGACTCTAGGTAGGGACACAAACACAAAAATGAGAATGTTTTTCCCTCGTGTAAATGGCTAAAAAGTTAGAGAGTAATACGAATTATTTGTTTTTAGGATCCACGAATTTAGCTAAATTTGACTTAATCGGTTGTTTCCCTCTGTAGTTTATCCACACTTTCTCTATTTTCTCGTTTTATGACATTAACTGTTTTCTACTATAGTGTAGATAATCAGCTATTGGCTTTTGACTTGAGTTCCATAATCATTGCGATTGTTGGGTTTGTCATTGTAGTGGCAGTGATAGTCTTCTTGATAAGAGTGTTAGCTCCCCTTATCGTTGCCATAATAGTTATAGCAATTATCGTAGTAATAGCGGTGGCGATATTTCAACCAGGTTAACAGTGGATTCAATGAAACTTCTATTGTCACTCTTCAGCGCAAAATCACTAAAAAAAATAATGTCCATGTAGATGCAGCCTTATTACTCTGGTGTGAAGACGGTTAATTACGCAAACCAAAACCTATTCGAATTTAATGGTCAGGATTAAGTTAGTTGCAGATTAAATATTGAATATCTGTAGTTGGATCCCGCTTACATGAATATAATTAGATCGTCAAGAGTGTAAATGGATTATGCTCAAGATAGCCCACTCATCGTTTTTATACGTTCTCAAAGCCCCTGAAAGCCGTCCGCAATACCCTTATTAGCTGATTCCAGTAATGCGAAAAAGGAAGATAGGAAGTAGTATGCCAATTGAATTTCCATCGGCTTTGTCAGTTTCAAAGTTTGATGGTAGGAAACTTCTGGTTATTATGGCAATATTGGCTGTTGTACTAACGGTAGAATCTCAAATTGGCACTATTGCTGATTTTATTCCTGAACAATTGGATTCTAGTCAAGGAATTGCAGCGTTCATTGGAATTTGGGCTATTGTCACGGTGACGCAATACTATATTTTAGCTTTTGTTAAACATAACAATAAAGAAAGTAAAGCTAGAACTGGGTCACTTAATTTAATTCACAGCTTTGTGACTATTGCACAGTTCCTGTTAACAGGAATCATTGCATTGGTTATTTTACAGATACTCATAGCTCAAGAGTACAACACCTCTATGCTGTATATCACATTATCTATAAGTTATGGGCTCTGGATTGTAACCTTGGGTCTTCTAGCTAAAGCGTTTTTTTCTTGGTACAAATTAAGGAAGAATCTCATGGTTCTCATATTTGGATTATCTATGGTTGCTTATGTCATCAATGGAGTCTTCGGTCTATATAGTGAAGTCGACGGATTGGCAAAAAGAAGCTCTATAATAAGGACTGGTGATGTCGCAATCTTTCCAGAATCTCCCTCCTCGATTAATAATGTGTATCAAATAGCATCTAGCGTTGGTTACGTTCTAACGTGGATTGCAACTGTCATGCTGCTCAGACCATATATCGAAAAATTGGGTAAGCTCAAGTTTTGGAGTATTATGGTTGTGACTATGGGATATTATCTAATTTCATTTCCTCTTTTTTCTCTAGGTTATTATGCGCCCTCAGAAAATTCAGATGCAATGACTAATATTCTCATTTTCTCTCTTTCTGCCATTTTCACAGGAATACTATTTGGAGTTGCGTTTTTATCCGTAGCAAGAACTTTGAAAATTGGTACTCCTGCCAGGAACTATATGATAATTGCTGCCTACGGTTTCCTTCTCTTCTATATAGCTGGCTCTGCTTTTGTGTCGCAGGCCGCCTATCCCCCTTACGGCCTTATCTCTGTATCCATTACAGGATTATCTTGTTACCTAATATACAACGGCCTTTATTTTTCAGCAATTTCAGTTTCTCAAGACATGACCTTACGTCAGTCGATAAGAAAATCTGTGATGGAACAATCAAAATTATTGGATAGTATGGGCTCTGCAGAAATGGAAAGAGAACTACAAAAGCTCGTACTAACAGTAGCAAAGAAAACATCTGCTGCTATGGCAGACAAGAGTGGAGTTGAAGCATCATTGAAGGAAGACGAAATGAAGTCATATATGGAACTCGTTATGAATGAGCTTAAAAGTAAAAGAATTTCCTGAACACTTTTTAAAGTGAGTCAAAAGACAGGGTCAAGTCTGTCACGAATTCCACAAGGATATACTACAAGGACACACTCACGAATGTTTTGTTCTTGGCTCCTTATGCAATCATTAGTATCGGACATCTAACGTATTGGAATATACAGGCGCAAAAAACTTCTAGCTTGGCATTAATATCATAACATACCAGTGCAAATTAGCAACAAGAATAGTCTTAATTGCACTAGATCCAAAATCGATCCACTTCCAAGGAAGGTATTATAAAAAGTACATTTTCATGTTTTACTGTGAGCCGGTCTGCGAAAGAATGGTCTAATGCTCAGAATGCTTTAGCATATCTAAATGTTGCCGATACTCTTCCGCATCGCTCAGAAGGCGAATCTGTCCTGTTAGACCATATTCCCCAAAATGCAAGACGAATCTTAGACCCGGGTACCGGTGATGGGCGATTAATTAGATTGATAAAGTCAATAAGACCAGAAATAGAAGCAGTAGCGCTTGATATATCTCCAACGATGCTCAAATCTGCTCGCGAGCATTTTGCTAATGATTCAACGGTTAAAGTCATAGAACACGATCTCAGTCAACCTTTGCCAGATTTAGACTATTTTGATGCTGTTGTTTCGAGCTTTGCAATTCATCATCTTAAACATGAGCGCAAGCAATCACTATATGAAGAAGTTTATGACATCCTCAATCCAACAGGAATTTTTTGTAATCTGGAACATGTCGCTTCTCCCTCTGTCGAATTACATATTGGATTTCTAAGTGCCATCGGATAAACACCGGGTAAAGAGGACAAAGCAAATAGATTATTGCCGATGGAAACACAATTAGGATGGTTGAAGGACTTGGGATTTGTGGAAGTAGATTGTTATTGGAAATGGCTTGAGATGGCTTTGTTAATCGGATACAAGGCATAAGAAGATTACAGCGAATGTATTGTTGTCGGTCCTGCAATGGTAACGGGTACAGAGGGAGAGTACATAGAACAACGGACGCGGACGTGCACTTGAACTTTGCAGTAGTGTATGTACGGTTATTTATTTATATATTGGACACTTGTTTATTGATTTAGTTCACTTTGAGTTCATGTAGCTATAAGGTGGACTTTCAATTCAAAAATGAGGTGTAGATCATGATGAAATCCCAAACCTTGGAAGCCTATCTATCAACAAGACTAGTTCTGTCAATAATAGTTGTTATATTCACAATAATGATAGTTGGAAATCAATCAATGCTTTCTATTGCAAACTCATTTGCTGCAATTTTAGCTGACTCTAGTGATGGTAATAACAGTAACGGCATCACAAAATTACCCCACATAATGGATAGTAATCTTACTGTACAAGTAGTGGCTGATGGTTTGAATATGCCTACAACAATGGCTTTTCTTGGAGATGATGATTTCTTGATTCTACAAAAAAATGGCAGCCTGGTTAGAATAATCGATGGAATATTATCAAATAAAACTCGGCTAGAGATCCCGGTTGCTAAAGGATTCTATCAAGGACTACTTGGAATAGCCGTGACCAAAAAGAGTAATCTATACAATAATACTTACGTATTCCTGTACTACACAGAAGTAGCCAATAATAATACTGATTCAAATGAAACGTCAACGAAGGGCAATCCGAATATTCTCGGAAATAGAGTATATCGTTATGATTTCATAGATGACAAACTAATTAATCCAAAACTACTTTTGAACCTACCTGCGAATTCTATCGAAAATCATGGGGGATACATGACCATTGGTCCAGATAA
>JAKEIK010000204.1 GCA_022545895.1 Nitrososphaeraceae archaeon
GTTCTTATTATCCTTGTCAAGGATACTAAAATTTAGTAAAGTTGAATTATCACCCGCAAAAGGAAGAGCAGGATATGGCGCAAAAACTATTTGGTAGCCTCCAATATTCTTGATCGTTCCAAAAAAATGACCGAATATAAACTGTGAGTGGTTACATTCATTCAAACATACAAAAAGGAGCACGATCAAAACAATAACATATCTACGATACAATATTTTTTGTACAGACATCAAGACAGTATATCAAATTTAATGATTACCCTGTTTTTAATTCATTACTATTTACTATTACCTGAAAATTACCTAACCGAGTATAGGATATAGAAAAATCTTGATTAAAGACATTTTTGGCGCTATTGACAATTATCCTACAATGTAGTCTAATCTAGTCACATCATAATGTGGTTCTTATTACCGCTAAGTAGGTGCTATTGTCATGCTAGGAACCCTCTAGCATTCCCTTCTTTACACGTAGTATATTAAATAAATATGCCGCCATTACAATGCCAGCAATAGCGATTCCGAGAGTAATTATCAATAGCAAATACGAACTATTCAAATTTTTTTGTAAACCATTAATGGATTCTTGAATATTAGTCAATTCTTTCTGTGATGAATTCAAATCATCTCTACTGGTTTGAACATCATTAGATAATTTGCTCATAGCGTTCTGAATCTGTCCATTGTTATTTGTGTTACTGGGATCGACCGAACTGTCCGGAAAGGAAAAGATTCCTTTTGAATCAACATCTTCAATCTTAAATTCACCGTCAACTTTTTGTCCCTTTATATCACCTTGAACTAATATGCTAATTGGTCCAACTCTAGTTGGAATTATCTTCGCATCATATTCACCATCCGTAGTTGGCGATGGTTGAAAATCTAATTCTTTTGTCATCGTTCCAAATTTGATAGAGGATGAAACATTCGAAAGAGCATTCAGAATGGGTGTTTGGTTACCACTAACTCCTTTACTTGCCTGTAGAGTTATGCTATTTAGATCAGAAACAAGCGGGGGTTCATTTAACCATCCGATTTCAACAGTGGTATTTCCAAAAGTCTTACTGGTATGTGCAAAGGAAACATCAAGATGACCAATAAAGACTATGAATGAGAGCAAAAAAAAGCCAACAAGAAGAATAATTGTAGTCCTTTCCATATATCTTTAATTAAATCCTCTTACATGTTATATCCTTTATCCTCTTAATTCGATTCGTGTACTAGAAAAAAAGGAATAATAAAATAATCAAATCAATATAATTTCCTAGAGGTAAATTGACTATTAATTTTGGTTTTGGTTCTATTTTTTCATTATCTACTAAGAATTTGCACTTAATCTTGATAACATGTTTGGTGAGCCTCGTGGGCTTTGGTGCTATCCACACGTCTTTTGGACATGCATTCGTACTGAGTAGCAACCCCTCATCGTCACAATCCCTAGCCCAGTCTCCACAACAGGTAAATGTATTCTTTAGCGAACCTGTTGATTTACGTTTCAGTCACCTCAAAGTACTGGACTCTAATGGGAAGGAAGTAGACAAAGGCGATGTCCATCACTTGCAAAATGATGAATCTACATTAACAGTTTCTGTACCATTATTGAAAGATGGGACCTACACAGTGTCAACCAACGTTTTATCTCAAACCGATGGCCATGTAACAGATAATGCGTTTGTATTTGGTATTGGGGAGGCGGTGGTGGTACCTAAAAATTTATCAGCCACTACATCATCAACGCTTTATCTACCGGAGGCAATAGCAAGATTTCCTACGCTTGTGGCACAGGTGATGGTGGTAGGAGCAGCATTTGGAACCCTTTGGATCTGGAAACCCCTCTCGAAAATCAGCTCGCTTACTGAATCCATTTCTCAAATTAGAAATAGAGTAAGCAAAAGACTTGCTATTTACTATGTAGTAGCCGCAATAATATTGGTATCTTCAAATTTTGCTATACTCTTTTTTCAGGCAATCTCGATTAACGGAAGCTTAACTGATGTACTTGAAACCAGATTTGGGACTGTATTACTTGAAAGATCAGTAATTTCATTCATTCTTCTTGGTCTATCACTATTTGAATTAAGACAATTTAGGAAGAACAAATCATATTCATTTTCTACAATGGAGAACGCAGGCTTTTTAATAATAGGAATAATTTTACTAGTTACAACCAGCTTGATTGGACACGGTGCATCAAGTAAACAACTAGGGCCAATAATAATTGATTTCATACATAATTTGGTTGCATCCCTCTGGATAGGCGGCACTTTTTATCTTGCATTTATCCTAATTCCAAAATTACAAGAATCAACAATGAATTGGTATTACAAATTGGGAACCATTTCCGTGTGGATTCCACGGCATTCTGCATTAGTAGTAACATTATTAGGTATAATATTTATTACGGGTCCGTTCTTATTATACATACTTGAAGATAATTTAAATTTAGTTATTGGTTCCTTATATGGTACCGTTTTAATTGCAAAGCTCACTATCGCAGGGTCGATGGTTATTTTAGGAGGATATAGCAGTATATTTATTCAGAAGCAGGTCGTTAAATCGTTAAAGGTAGGACAAGTTATCGGAAACAAATCTAACAATTCCAATTTCTCAAATCAATCAGAAAGTGAAAGAAATGCAAGGAAAATAGTCAATAAATTTAGAAAGGCACTAGTGATTGAATCCATACTTGGAATTGCACTGCTTTTAAGCGTAGGTCTATTGGTAAATACTGGCGTTCCTAAAAGTGAAGTACAGAATCAAGCTCA
>JAKEIK010000205.1 GCA_022545895.1 Nitrososphaeraceae archaeon
AACGTATTTCTAAATGCAATACTAATATTTATCCTCATTTAGTACTAAACAAGGTGATATGAGTTTATGGAATACGCACATCCAGAAGTTTTAGTAGATACAAACTGGGTAGACCAACATAAGAACGATCCAAAAGTACGAGTTGCTGAAGTAGATTATGATCCTACGGCTAACTATACGTTAGGTCACGTACCAGGTTCAGTTCTAATAGATTGGAAAGCTGATATTAATGATCCTCTGACAAGAAATATTCTTACAAAACAAGCATGCGAATCCCTGTTACAAAGAGTTGGAGTAAACGATGATACAACACTTGTGTTGTATGGCGATTTCAACAATTGGTTTGCTGCTTTTGCATTTTGGGTCTTCAAATATTACGGATACAAAGACGTGAGGCTTATGAACGGAGGGAGAAAGAAATGGCTTGAAGAGGATAAGCCCGTTACAAAGGACATTCCATCACATGCAAAAGGTAACTTCAAGGCATCAGAGCCAGATTCCAGTATTAGGGTATTCCTAAGGTACGTTAGAGACACTCTGGGCAGCAAAATATTGGTCGACGTCAGAGGCCCTAAGGAATTTACCGGTGAAATTTTGGCGCCTCCAGAGTACCCCACGGAACATGCCCAAAGAGGTGGACATATCCCTGGTGCAGTTAACATCCCTTGGGCACAAGCCGTAAACGAGGATGGAACTTTCAAATCCGCCGACGAACTACAAAAGCTGTACCAATCAAAGGGTGTTGCTGCCGATAAGGAGGTCATTTCATACTGCAGAATTGGTGAGAGATCTTCCCACACATGGTTCGTCCTAAAGTATCTACTTGGATACCCTAATGTAAAGAATTATGACGGCTCGTGGACAGAATGGGGAAACATGATTGATAATCCCATAGAAAGGTAATACACCACCAAACAAGAATAAGACAGGACCAAATTTCCTTCCTCTTTCCCTCCATCTCTTTTCATGTTCCGTTATTACGGACTAGAATAGAAAGAGAAAATTCCTTTTCTTTATTTTATTTTGCTTTTTTAACAATGAAATGGAACAGATTTCCTTCTTTTCTCGTCTCCAACAACAGTTGCCCATTATCTTCAGTCCACCTTATCATCTCTAAATCTGCCGAGTTATCATCGGACACAAGATGTACTACATCGCCTAATTGAATTTTGGAAAGAAGTTCGCCGAGCTTTGTTAGTGTTGCGGCGCATTCTATGCCAATTTCGAACATTTGATGATCGGGGAACGCAGCAAAGCACCTTACATGAAGCTTTTCCATAATCGATTTAATTTCTTCTTGACAATCTTCGACAATTTTCAGACCGCTCATATCAGATGGAGAAATGGCATTTGTCTCCATTTTAATAAGCCAGCCATTCTCATAGGGAAAATCATTGGCAAGTTTTGGATTTGCAAGCACTTTTTCGTTTACTTGAAGAATTTTCCCGCTAATTGGAGTGCGAGCGATACCAAAATAACGAACGCTTTCTACGGATCCTATGCTCTTTCCTTTTTCTAGATCAGTTCCCGCTGGTTTCAACTTGATCTTTGTGAATTTACCGGCTATAGATGCCAAAATAGGAGTAACACCTACAGTAAATTTCTTGGGCGAACTGACGGAGCTGGTGTTCTTGTTATTTTTATTGTCATCGTTATCGTTATTGTTATTATCCTCTTTAATCCAGACTAAATTCTCCAAATCATATAGAATTCCTTCAGGAAAAATGCAGTAGTCTATTTTCACAGACTCTCTTTGACAATAATGCCCAGTTTATTCTTTTATTTTTTTGTCATGTTCATGAATTTCTCCAAATAAATCTAATTTGGAAACTGCACTACAATAACACAAATCATATATTTTACTAGTATTGAAACTGGGCCTCGCTTGTTAGCCAAGAAAATGAATATATCATGAAATTTAGTATTCCACATCAGAATAAAGAGGACAGGCCTAATTGAGATTAGAAAATACTGAAAATTCCAATAAGAAGACGAGTAAAGGCCCTAATGATGCTTCGAAATTGGTTCGGTGTGTTCGGGAATTATATGGAATGGGCCTGACTACATCGATTTCTGGGAATCATAGTATAAGATTAGCGAACGATATGATGCTGGTAACCCCTACTGGGATACCACGTTACAACCTAAAAGCATCTGATTTGGTACGAATTAACCTTCAAACAGGCGATGTTTATGGTAATTTCAAACCTACTATCGAATGGCAGATGCATCGAGATATCTACAGGAAGACCAATTCAAGCGCTGTTGTTCATACT
>JAKEIK010000206.1 GCA_022545895.1 Nitrososphaeraceae archaeon
GAAATTTGGTCCCTAGTGAAAGTCAAATAAAAAGGGAGTAAGTATTTTGATTAACTTGTTGCTGTTGAATTTGTAGCATTGCCCATATCCGTCATAGTTACGGTAGCTGTTTGGTTACCGCCAACTGCGCTCCCACTACCCGATTCGATTTGCCCCCTGATCTCCCCATCTGGGTGGCCCGGAGTATGAACATTTGTGTAAGTGTCACCACTATTTATTGCAGAAATAAGATCTGACAATGTTTTCCCTTGCATGGGCCCTGTTAGGTCCGAATTAGTAATATTTCCTCTTATCGCCATCCCAAGTTTTGTTGGATTCTTCTTACTATCTTTCAAAAGATCAACTACAACGTCACCATTCGCACCTGCTTTTCCCAAATGAATATGAGCCCCTGTAGCATCAGAAAATCCAGTTATATTGACTTTGTATTTTATGACAGTCTCATTTGCCGCTGTTCTATACGTTGCCGCACCGGTTGCTTTTGTATCAACTGGGGGGACTTCGTTATTTCCTGACAAAGTGGCACTAAATTTTGCTGCAAATACGTTTGTGCTAATACTGGATATTGTTCCTAGCAGTATCGTCGAAGATATGGCCGCTAGTATTACAATTGTATATGAGTTCTGACGTGATTTCAAGTTAAGCATTTTAGCATGTTACAGTAGATAAGATGTATATTAATCATACAGTAACTTTGTTACGTATCGACTATAAAGACTGCACCGGCAGAGAACAAGTATAGCCTTGGTGCCTCTCTGCCTTGAATCTATGCTTGTTAGTGAGACCCTTGACAGAAATGGCTTGTCCACTAATTCGGTCAACAAATAATGCAAAAAAATGAAAACGAAATCATATGTGAATACAAATTGCCTTGGATGTAAACCTCGCATTCATTTTTCTCCAGACAGGATGAATACGCATTATCATATGCAATATTTTTTTATAACGAGAAGATGAATAAATTCCATCTCAACAATGATCTCTATGAAACATTATTACCTTCATGATGACAAGTCAGGCAACGAGGCTGTATTTCAGGGATTTACGTGGCTCAAGCAGCACTCTGCAAATACGGGAGGTCTAATTGCGGTTCCGGCTTTAAGGAATTTAGAACGCTATGCATCATTACAACGCTTAGAAGGCCTCAAATCACTCATCAAGCCTCCTAATCGTGCTAAGATCGAGGGAATCGTATACGAACTCATTTTACCATCAAAAATGTTACGCCATGGTATAAGCAGGCCTATTTTGGTCCTTCATCCTACAAAGGAGTTTTTGGAAAAAGTACTGCATATCCGCGATTTATCCGCAATGTTTGTAATATCGTACGATAAAACAAATTGGCAAGATCCTGTCGGCTCATCAATATATTGATCACTACATTTCAGTGACAAAGGAATTTGTACTTATTAACAGTAAGAAAATCCATTGTAGCTAAATGCATTATAGATAAAATTATTTTGATCGATCAACGTCCGATCGGTTCTATCATTATCTTACGCCCTTTGAATTGTAATTATTCAATACAATAATAATCAGTAATAGAACAAGAACAACTGTCACTTTTTGCAGAAAATGAGTCGAGTCATTACTCTGCACCTTTGTTCCGCATTGTTTAATTATCTCAGCGGTTGTATGTTGCCGTACAAAATGAATACCAGTTTTTCATATTGTTTATCCTCACTACTTCTAGTTTCCATATTAGCATTAGGTATTATCATCGCCAATCAATCAATTGAAGCTCTCGGCTCCACTACAGTCACAAAGACTAATAAAATACCTAGCGCACAATCCGTTTATCAATCTCAATCCCTTTCACTACCAAAGTCAGTTAGCACCTTTGTTTGGTACATTGTAAACGAAGCTCACGAAGATACTCATAAAGAGCCACAAAAACTAATGTCAAATCACAATCCTAATTTTATTCCAACTAAACTAACAATACAGGAGGGAGTATCAATCTTATTCTTAGATACTGATGCTCCTTGGGACACCCCACATCCACACACAATTGAAATTACAGACAAATCTTCTGGGAAGGTTGTATACAGTACGGGGAAACTCGACCATACCGATAGTTCTAAACCTGTGATATTGCCCGCAGGCAAATATGTAGTAGGAGACAAAACCTATCCGTGGATGAAAGGTACTATCACTGTATTACCAAACCACGAAAAAAATACGGACAATAATCTAACAGTAGGCGCATTCCTAGCTCCAACAAATCAAGTGGCTGATAAGAAAGATAATGATGGTGGAATACATCCAGGATGGTTAGGATACTATAAGACAGAGCTGCCTAAGAATGGTTTTAACATCTTGAGCGAATTTAACTTTCACTATGGTGTCTGTAGTTATTGCCCAGGAAAATATTGGCCTGATCAAAAAACTGCTGATCACACTCTTATTATCTACAGCACAAATCAGCCAATTGACATTGTTTTACAAAAACTGGCCCAAATGGTGCGAGACAACGTATATACTTAAAATAATAGTTATCCCTTTAATTTAGCAAGAGTACTATAGTCTTAATTATTTTAATTATATTGCTGGGTTATTATTCTCCAACATGCTATATAGCTACTTTATCGAATCTACTCACAAACCTGTTTTACCTGGTAAACAAAATCTATTGGATGCTGGCCAAAACCTGATATTGACACTGGTAATGTTGATTATGTTGTTGACATCGTTGAAATCTATTTTGGTATTTTTACTCTGCTAAAATAAGATTTGACTTCTGGCCTATACATGTAGTAAAGTATTACTCCATTTATAATCATGCTAATGATATTTGGAATACTACCACTTGCAAGTCCTATAATACTAAAGACTAGCGATATTATTGCAAGTATCACAGTTATAATCCAGGCCCATCCTTTACCTTTTAAAAGACCCCATGATAATACAAAACTTGCAATACCCAGAGCGATCGCTATCCCTGCAGTAACCATGACTACACCTACTATTGCCCCTGTTATAGTGTTACTAAGCTGGGGAGAAAGCTGATTCCCTTCCGTTAAATTAGATAGGCCACCGGTAAGTTGGGGAGTTATTAAGCTGGGTATAAAATACGCCGCCCAAACACCACCACCCACAAGAATAATTCCGTTGACTATCATGAGGATTGATACTATCGTAACACCCAAAGGACGTTTTCTCTCCATCTTGATTTGTTACCCTAACGTTATGTATTGCGCTATGATAAATGGTTTTTGCACTATTAATTGTCGATAATAGTTTTAACGCTCACGAGAATATAAAATCTCAAACGATAATATAATGCTTGTTAACAATACAATAAAAGTCATCTAAGCTCCCGGCATCAACTCGTGCAACCCTTCATTTGTGATGTGAAACAATCTAAAGTCGACACCGAAAGTTTTTGGCCGTATTCTTTCGGCAATTAATCCGAGAGAAGATAGATCATTCAAATATTTGTCCACCTTTTCCTGTGCAATATGATTGAGACGCTCATATATTACAAAATCATACGTATCGGCATTAGCATCATTCTTTGTTAAATCAGCTATAATAATAAGAACATCCCTTAACTGCTCCTGGATGGGCATTAAAAATCAGGGATAGATTATTAAAAATTACATATTAACTTTGATATTTAATTCGGATTGTTGTCTTAATCTTTGTGAAAGCAATTGGACGAGTCAGCGGGTAGTAATCATAGAGAATTAATCCTAATCAATGTGCCTTCTTTCATCATCCGTTATATACGCAGCTCATTTTCTTTCGAGTTGTAGAAAAGAGATTGTAAATCTGAACACACTCTATTAGCCTTTCACAGTTCAGTGCACAGAAATCGGGTTCCTTTCCAACGAATACTCCAGTCTTCTTTCTATCCTACTGCTAAATAGCCTCTCGCTATGCCATTACGATTTGTATCCAATGAGTCAGTGCTCAATGGTGACAAGCCTTCCACATAGATTTGAATCCCGTATGTACCTTTTCTTGGAAACATGATTTCCTGAGAACCGTTCTGGTTGAATAAAGCTGTCTGACCACTCCTTTCAATAACAGAGTTCCCTCTTTCATCTGTTATTTTGATACCATATGTTATATCTGCTGAAAGAGGGCTGTTATCCTCAGCATTTAGAAATGTTAAATACATTGTAGATGGAGTATTCGGTTCCAGCTTCTTTGGTACCCAAGTTAATGAAATATAAATTCCACCGCTATCTGTAACAAGATCCTTCAAACTATCTGATATTGTTCGAGGGGTCGAGCTTACTCTGAATAACATGACTTTATCTGATGTATCAATTTCATGTCGCTTTACAAATTCCAGTATTTCCTGTTTGTTTACTAACAAGTGAACAGTAGTATAATTCTTTGAGGAAAAAGGATCGACAGCCACTGACCTTCCCCCAAGCGATAAATTATTTACGGTTGCATTATATCCATAGAACCGTCCATCGTTAAAAAAGGATCGAGGGATTTTTATCTCTTGATGCACAATAATACTTTGGTTAATAATTCTTGAGATATTCCAATCAAATGGTATTTCCCAGGAAAAAATTCTATCGTTTGGCAAGAATTTGATATTCTTTAGCTTATCGTAGTAAGATATCACAGTGACATTATAATTTGTGCCATTATAGACCAGATGCTTATTGATTTGATCAGCTATGCTTAACCATGTATCTAATTTTAGTATATTCTTGTCATTAATTACTGTCTGAATACTGGTATTGTTAATAGTATGATTGACTCCTGCTAATCCTATTACTCCTATAGAAAAGTGGTATAATCCTGGATCTAGCAGAATGGGTCCTTGAATGGTAATATTGCCGGATTGACTATGCCAAATGCCGTCTTTATGTGATGTAAAGTTTGTTATTTTCAAATAGTTACTGTGAGGTTCTACTTTTATCCTTAACGGGCCTAATTCTGAACTGAATAAATCTCTGATCAATTGGTGGTTACCTTTTTCTAGAACAATTGAGTAAGTAACATTTCGAACAGTTTCTTCCGTATCATAGTCAACGAGTCTTACTTCAATAAACCTGTCTTGTGTATTCTGCGTAGTTAAAATGCTTGGAATTACTTTCGTATAAAGAACTACTCGCTTGTCGTTCACAATGAACGGTGGCAACTGTTCTTCAGAAAGACCATCACCATATGTTTTATTTTGATTAACTGAGGTAGAGCTTAACAGAAACGCCAGTATTAAACAGAAACTGGAACTAATTATTATTCCAGTAGCTAATTTTGATGGGATGTTTACGTGCATCTTATGATTCATTCCCCGGTCAATACACCTATAGGCACTTTTACCCAAGTATAAGGGATCTTTCCTAACCTTGAAAGACATACAAAATTCATAAATTCGAAAAAGTTATTCAAATAAGTTTACCGGACTTGTTCTAATCTAACTATAAATGCAAGATCCATGTTGTAAAAATGAACATCTTATCTTCTTTCTATTACTATAGCATGTCTACAATTTCAGCGTAGTTATTGATAACATGATCTACGAAGCTTTCCTTAAAGTTCAATATCACATCGAATACTAATGATCTATTCGTTACATCATAACATTTCGTTTTGAATGTATGGTTACTATCGGTACTAGAAACACAAAGTTTTCTCTCAATAACGCCAGATTCCAAGAGTCGTTTGATATGCCATGATAATGTAGAGGGTGCCTTATTTGTGAGCTGGACTAATTCATCCAATCTACATGGGCCATTTTGGACCAAGAAAGACAATACTTGTCTGGAAGTTGGGTGTTTAATATGTCCAATAATTTTGGAAACCTGTGATGATATATGAATTGGATAATATCGAGTAACCCCCTTCTTTCTATCCACTCGAATGTGCTCTGATCTCTCGAGATGCGCAAGGTGATAAGATAATACTCCATTAGAGGAATCAGTCTTACGTAAAAGCTCCCTGTATCGAATTCCTGGATATTGACCTATGCATTTTAAGAGGCTCTGTTCTAATTCGTGTAAATTAGCTTCGCTGTAAACAGGGGTTGTGAGGGCTAGAGAACTGGAACTGTAATATTCATGCAAAGACTAATTCACCTTCAATATTCCTACACCAAACAGAGTTATCATAACTAAAAGTACCATGTGGGGTAACTCTACATTTACCATGGGAACTATTGGTTCTTGTAAATTTCCGGTTGCAGAAAGTAGCAATAGGACCTCTAGTACCGCCAATGTAATAAATCCAAGTGCCATGAAAAGTAATCTCGCTCTCCCACCTCTAAAATATGCGGCAACTGCTATAGAACAGAGAAAGATTGCTATTGCAAGGCTGGCAACATGTAATAAAATATGATAAACCATTGACGGGTGTGTAAGATGAGGGAGAATTAGTGGTATTGTTGCAGCTACAACAATAATACAGATTAACCCGAAAAACTTGATTTTGTTATCGGACACATTCGGGATTCTATCCTGTAGCTGCACAAGTATACATTTGAATGATCCAAATTTAAGTTCATTGGTACATTACTCGAATAC
>JAKEIK010000207.1 GCA_022545895.1 Nitrososphaeraceae archaeon
AATATAAAACGCTTTATTCTATGTTCCGGCTTAGTCATACTTTTACCGCACATTTCTTGAGTCTGCATATTTCATTCTGCAATGGATGATATAGATCCCCAAAAATCTTCAGAGGTTAGTTTCATGTTTAGGTTCTTCTTTGCAGTTTCACATTTGTTTTGTTTTGAAATCAGGCTGCAAACCAAGCATTCATTGCTCCGACCGGGATTTGAACCCGGGATCGTCGCCTTGAGAGGGCGAAATGCTTAGCCGTACTACACCATCGGAGCGCATTAAGAAGGACTGTGGACTTCATATAAAACTTATGGGAATGCTAGTTTTAGCCCTCCTATTCTGATACAAACACAATAAAACTTGACGAGCTCGATCTACATATGTTGCTGGAATAGCAAAACAAACATGCCATAATAAATAATTCTTTTATTCTCCGCGACAGCATAACCGCACGCCATTTTCATCGTTTGGCGATCGTCATTTTGAGATTATCTCATTCCAGTATAACTATATCAAATATAAACTGTAGAAAGTAGTTAGTATGCATTTGTGGTACATAGGATCCTAGTACTATCGAATTGTGTCTAGAATTTCGTCTTGTTTTTCACCCAATATTATTTTCGTCAGTTCCCAACATCGAATAAGTTTATCACCTTGAATCTCAAAGATAGCCATAACTGCAAATTTGCTTATCAGGCCATTTTTCTTTGTAATCTTTGACAAGTATCTTAAAACGATTTTATTGCCTTCATGGATCGTTTCTTCAAAAGGTAAAATTTGAATAGATTCTACGTGTTCCTTCAAAGCCTTTATGTGAGCAACAAATCCTGCATAGTCGATTTTCTCGCCTGCAGTTGTCTGCTCATAACTTGGAGAAAAATAATCTGGAATCTTTTCGATTTTTAGATTTTCCAAGACTTCGCTGTACATGTTCTCCATCAAGGTGAGATATTCCGCCTTGTTCATTAGACGGACTATAATTATGCATGATTTAAACCTATTATCAGCCCCTATACTGTACAGGACCGCATGTATTGAAGTCTCCAATTCAGGATAACGGCATTGCTTCATATGGAGACAAGCGTTAACTGCATATTCCGATTTATTGTGTGAGCTACGAACAAAGTACAGTATTCTTGAAAGACTAACTACTCCAGCATTAATTGTGATTGCAGGAGTTGTACTCTACCTCAGAAGGAAACCAATAATGATTCCACAAGGACAATCACTGGAATTCTGCGATAAAGGCTTTGGTTCATAAAAGTCCATAGGGGATAACATATTGAATTATCATTAATAATGAAGTTTGTTAATTTTTTGAAGGTTTTTAGACTGTATTTGAGCCAATTTTAATTTGTACCTTTGATTTCTTGGCTTTGTACGAAGTCTGTATCCACAGCATGGGCAGAAAAAACCTTCCCATTTAACAAAAATACTGCACATCTGACATCGTTTTTGGCCGGCAGCATATCTTCCCACTCCAATTGGTTTAATTGCTTTATGCCTAAGACAAATACCCTTGCACGTCATCGCAAACATTTTTCCTTATTCTGTTTTTTTCGCCCTATCGGCTCGTACGCAGTCATTCCCGGCTCTACGTTCTTTCTTATTATCTTATTCAAGCTTTCGGCCCTGAGTCACCAGTTCTAACCTTTACATTCCGTACCATTACTCTCTCCCTAGGATTCGCATTGCTAACAAAATTTACGAAAAGTTCTATCTTATCTATTCCATTGTTTGTCTGTCTGTTCACATCTTTGATCTTTACATGATATTCTTCTCCAACATTCATTGGAGTTATCGCAGGTGCCTTTAATCCTCCAAACCAGCCACCTCTGTCTCCACACTTATCGTTACGATGAAATCCTTTCAATTCAATCCCGAAAACCAACTAATAACTGATAACAATGATGTCTATTTCAATCTTTGATGCTGTCCTGGAAATAAATAAAGTCAATTTCATGAAAATGTAATGGACAACGTATTTTCACAAAACTATTGTAGATATATTAGTACTAGTTTAAATCTCTACGACTTTCGCAATGTATGTTTATATCGACTTGGATGAATTATTATGATATGCATAAAGGCGTTCTGCTTTTCGGATTTTTGTTTTCTTGTTCATTTTCAATGATGACATCTTCAATAATTCTATCACCGAGTTCTAGTCAAGGTCTTACAAAGTATGCATTTGCGCAAGAAGGACAAGGACAAGTACGTTGTACTAGTGGTCAGTTGGTTAGATCTCCTACTGAATGTCCCGCAACAGATCTGTGTCCTCCTCCACCTGAACCAACTACGGTGGCGTATTGTAGTCCCAGAGAGTCTTCAGTAAGATCGGTTCCTCATCTGACTAATAATAGTGAACAATTAGTTGCTATTTACACTGATAAGTCAGTTTATAAAGCTGGAGATATTGTCAATGTTACCATAATTAATACTGGAACAGAACCATTAACTTTCCCTAACGCTGTTTTAGGACTGACTATACAAAATGCACAGAGCCACGAAAAATTCTCCTTAATGTCAGCACAGGTAATTACCGTGTTAGATTCTGGTGGAACGAAATCCGTGAAATGGGATCAGAAGGACTCCGATGGACAGCAAGTAGGGCCAGGTAACTATACTGCTTCTATTTCAACGGGATTATTGACTGCAAACAAGACCTTCTCCATCCTGCAATAGACATTTACAAATTCACATAACTACTAAAATTTTATAAGCAGAACATTCAAGCATATTCTGCTTTTATATCATTTTCATACTCTTTAAGCAGTTTGTGTATTTTTGGATCAATGACAAAGTTGCAATAGGCAGCTTGTTTATTATTATCGTAATAATCTTTGTGATAATTCTCTGCAGTATAAAAGTTCTTAAAAGGGGTAATTTCTGTTACAATAGAATCTTTATAAATCCTCTCCCTTTCGAGATCTTTTTTCGATTTCTCAGCAATCTCTCTTTGCTTTTCGTTATGATAGAAAATTGCAGATCGATACTGTGTGCCAACATCGTTACCCTGTCTATTAAGGGTGGTGGGGTTGTGTGTATGCCAGAAAATATTCAGGATCTTATCAAAATCTATAACACTTGGATCAAATACAATCTGAATTGACTCTGCATGACCTGTTGTCCCATCACATACCTGGTCATAGGAAGGATTTTTTATTGTTCCTCCTGAGTAACCAGGTGTCACAGATTTGACACCCTTTAATCTTTTGAAGATCGCTTCACTACACCAGAAACATCCATTCGCTAGTGTTGCTGTCTCACTATCATTATCCATGTACTGTCTCAGGTAAATCCTTTCCCTTGGGGATAAATCGTATAGATAAGGAATTGACACACTGTCGAGTATTTTTATCTGTCAAATTTTCTCCGAGAAATTCATGTCCTAGGTGACCTCCACAATTTGTACATTCTATTTCTGTCCTTATTCCATCAGGATCGGGTACGCGCTTTACTGCATCTGGGAAGTTATCATCGAAACTTGGCCATCCACAACCAGCATCAAACTTACATTTAGACGAATAAATAGGGGCATTACACCTCCGACAAATAAATATTCCATCTTCATAAAAATTGTCATAGTCACCTGCAAAAGGAGCTTCAGTTGCTTTTTCGACAATGACCATTTCCTCTTCTGGCGTTAGTTTATTGTAATTCATACCAATGCCTTCTTTAGACGTATTGAACCTTCTGGTAGCTCGTCATCATTTTTTATAAAGTAGCTGAGAAGTATGGTACAACGAATGGTTCGTAACACTAGAGACTATTCACTCTTGAATATTATAAACCCTTTCTTGAAGTCAACGCGGGTAGCTTGAAGTTGATATACTTTTTAATCTAAATTGACCATTTGTTTCATAGGAGATCTCGACAGCATGTTTATCGGAAGAGCCTTTAGAATGATGGAACGTCTGAACAAGTTGGTGATTATTATCAGTATCGACCGCGCGTTTTATTTGATGGTTTGTTTAAGGACTTCGTAAATATGGATTCAATAAATGGTTTGAAGGCAATAAAAATGTCATTAATAATTGCATCTTGAAAATCTGTTAAAGAACCATTTTCTTCGGCGCACCTGACCGCAGCCTCGTAGGCTCTCATAGTGTCTTTAGTTTCACTCAAACTCCTACTGAATCTCTCAAATATTTCCTTCCCTCCAGGTGTCTGAGCTAACTTAGCGAGTTTGAGTTCCGATCTCGCCTGCATAAAATGGCGTGGCACATCTTCATTTTCTTGAACCTGATCTAAGACTTCGCCCGTAGCATAAGCCTCCTCTACTTTCGTAATCCTTATCTTCGCTCTTTCTCCAGGGCTTGTATTATTAACAAAGACTACCAGTCCGCCTATTCTGGTTACTCCTGCATCACCTCGTTTGCTTATGTCTTCTATTTTTATATCGTATTCTTCTCCAACTCTAATAGGAGTCCTTCGAAATGGCTTCGATTCTCCAAAACTACTTTCCCTTTTTCTACTTTTGTCATACCGCTTCGATTCTCCAAAACTACTTTCCCTATTTCTACTCTTATCATAGCGATTAAATCTGCCCAATCTAGTTTATCACATTTGTCCTTGTTTGTATCATCAAGGGCAGGCGTACATATAGTTGTTGTTGTTCTATCATTTCCATCTTCTCGATATACTACTATTGATTATTCTGCAATTCTCCTATTTTTGGACTGTATGAGTGTTTGTTTCGGTATTGGGGCACCTAGGACCAGTAACAAAAGAGATTGGGCTGATCGTTAGTTCAACTTATTAGTTCGAAAGAAACTATATTTCTACGAGTTGAAAATGCACATACACATTTGTCAAATGTCCATCAAGTACTTCCAAGGGTAACATATTGTGGATCGATACATGTCGATCCGTTATTTGGTGTTCGGGCCTGAGCAACAGAGATGATAGAGTTAGTCAAGATTCAATGAATGTCTAACTGAGAACAGATTTCTCCCTTAGACGTTCAACCATTTGTTTGCCTCTAGGAAATATTTCTCTCTTTAAAACCTCGTACTCTATAGAAATCCTTCCTGGCCCAGTTATGAAGAGACTGATGCAAATTGCCATGATAAGTAATTCTAACTCATACCCACCAACAAAACCCTTTGATAATTTTGCTACAACTACCACGCCAATCATCTCAATTATAAATAGACCTGAAGCTATCCTCGTTAGAATACCAAACAATATAGCAAATCCCCCTATCACTTCTAAAAGAGCGACAGGAATAGCAAGTTCAGGTGGTAGACCTATGTAGGAAAGAAACTTTGAACTCCAGATATATCTGTAATTTTTGGTAACCCATGCAACATAAGCGTCAGTCCTGCCAGTATTCTAATTGGCATAGGCCCAAATTTCATTAATTGAGGATTATTCATGCGTAGAATCATTATTTTCCATGCAATTTAAGGGCTCTGATTTCATGCATGAAAGTATAAGACACATTTGCCCCTGCGGGCAAAGCAAGCATTCATACAAAAAATATTCCGCCTATAACCTCTTAAACAGAGTTTTTAGTTTTATGTTGAAATGAGAATTACTTGGTGATTTGGGTCTCTTAAATGTCCCTTGATTGAATCCAATGTTTTGAAGAAGCGGCAGGACATCCGATAAGCATACATGGATTCAAGACGCATATTTGACCTAGTCTTACCGCAGTTATTTATTGTAAAGTGCTGCTGATTATTTTGATTACGCACTCTTTATTAGTAAACTCTTTACATTTGTAGCTATGGCGCCATTGACCATTCATGAAATATTCCAAGTGCCTAATATTGTCCCTATTTGTTGTGATGCGCTCATGACCATTCTTAGCAGTCGTAGATCGTGCCATTATTTCAACTCTTCTTCTCATGGTAAACAAATAAGGTTTGAAACCATTCAATAAGAACGTTTAGTCTCAATCGCTCCATGTTTCAAATTACCCATTATTTGTTCAACTAGTAAAATAAAAACCAAAAATACTAACAGCAATTCCATAATCATTTATGGTTATTGGTGGAAATGGTTTTTATCTTGGTATCAAATATGTTCTTATCAATATAATCTCGAAAGGAATGTTAACTTTAGACCCGATAGTTGGAATATAATCGCTATAGTCTGCATATATCTATAGAATTACTTCTAGCGAGAGACTGCTAAAATATGTCACGGATGAAAACGACACGAGCATTCTTGGTAAAGAGGTTGTCGAATTGAGATTAGTCCTAGATCTTACGCATTAGTAACGTGCACCTACAAATCCGATTTTTAATGCTGTTGCGCTTAAGGCAAATCTAATCTCTTTCAAACTCATCTTCATCACTGTATGCACGTTCTGCATGTTCTGATATGTCCAGACCTTCCTGCTCTACCTTGGCCGATACTCTTATGCCTATCAAAACATCTATAACTTTCAGGATTGCGTAAGTGCCAAAAAAGCCCATAACTCCTGCAACTCCAACTCCAATTGCTTGAATTAAAAGCTGACTGGGATTACCATATAACAATCCATTGGGGCCCATCGGATTGATGATTGAAGCTGCAAAAATTCCAATTGCAAGTGCCCCGATAATTCCTGCAATCCCATGTACTGAGCTCACGTCTAGTGCGTCATCAATTTTTAATCTGTCCTTTAGGAAGATTACCCCAAGATAGGAGGCAATACCTACTGCTATTCCTATGAGGAATGCATGCTCAACGCTTACATATCCCGAAGCAGGAGTTATCCCTGCAAGTCCTGCTATGGCACCATTTATCGCTGCAATGATGCTTGGCTTACCTGTTCTCAACCACGATAACCCCACCCATATCAAAGCGGATACTGATGAAGCCATATGAGTATTGATTACAGTATTTCCAGCAACACCGCCTGAAGCCAATGCACTTCCAGCATTGAATCCAAACCATCCCAACCATAATAGGGCGGAGCCTAGTACCGCCAGAGGAATACTGTGTGGAACCATGATGGCTGGACCATAGTTCAATCTTCTGCCTAGGATTAGAGCCGCGGCAAGTGCGCCCATTCCTGCGCTAGTATGAATTACAATTCCGCCAGCAAAATCCACAACCCCTAGTTTGCCCAGCCATCCTCCACCCCAAATCCAGTGTACTAATGGATAGTATATTAGAAAACTCCAGACAGCTATGAATATAATAAACGCGCTAAATTTCATTCGCTCAGCTATTGCACCAGTTAGTAACAATGGAGTAATTACTGCGAACATCATCTCGAATTTTGCAAATAGGACTCCTGGGATTGTAGGAGCATAGTTAGCTAAAGAATCATTAAATGGAACTCCTTTTAGGAATGTCCAGTCAAGATTACCTACAAGACCTGCAGTATCGGGGCCAAAGGTTAAGCTAAATCCAAAGACAAACCACATGACACTCAAAAGGGCTAATCCAAAAAAGATCTGCATGAAAATAGAAACTGTATTCTTTTTTCTGAGTAAGCCTGCTTCAAACATTCCAAGGGCTGGAATCATTAGCAGTACTAGACTCGAAGCTACAAGCATCCAAGCTGTATTACCAGTGTCTATTGGCAATAGTTTTTGTGTATTTTGTACCGCTAATATAAAAAGATGTGCATTATCAAACCATAGTAAATGTTTTTAAGGCAAGAATATGACATAAATTTCTTGATTAAGGCAGAGATAGTAATTCCCCAAAACGATGTACAAGCGATAGACGAAGCTTTAAAACAAATTCATGTTGGTGGGATAACTGTCTTTAAAGTGAAAGGGAGAGGCAAGAGCATCGGCCCTTCAATTCATGCTTCCAAGGGTACTGAGATATTTACGCCTGAATTCAATGACAAGTACATTTTGCATGTGGTTGTACCCGATGAAAAAGAAAATGACGTGATTAAGATTGTCAGGACCAATTCGAAAATGGGAAAGATCTTTATCTCGCCCATTAAACGTGCAATTGATATCGGGTCTGGTCAAGAAAATGAACAGGCGATCTAGGTATTACTATATGTCGTTCGCTCATTGCAACAGATAGATGATCTTGATAGGTTGTTATGTGCGTTATAGTCGAACTACATGAAATTCTATACAGTTAAATTTGGATATGACATATCAAGGAATAGTAACAAAGTGGCAATCAGTAGTCGGGAACACATCATAAACAGAGACAGGCTACTCGAAGTAGAGAATTATGATCAAACGTTTGAGCTGGTTAAATATGCAGTATCTGCTGTTTTTGATATGCGAAGAGCTGGTCTAAGCCTTATTCTACAAGGTATGCCTTCTGGTTTAGGGGCCTATCATATCCTGGGGTCCAATGTAATAGTGCTCAACAGGTTTGTATTAGAGATAATAAAAAACACGGGAAGATCTATTGAAGAGTACAATTCATATCTATTCACAGTTTTGGCTCATGAATATCTTCACAGCTTTGGAATCTTAGAAGAATACACAGTTAGAAAAATGATACTAGATCTTTGCAAAAACTTCTTCGGTGAAGACCATCCTACCAATTTGTTGGCAAAAGATCCAGTGAGTCTTTTTCCTCAACTTAGGCATAAATTTAGTGACAAGTTTGAGAATAGATTTGAGATTGTAAAAGAATTTGATAAAAGTAATCAGTATTATATACAGTAACATATTTATCCTCCCAACATACATGTTCAATCTGACTCAATTTAGTTACCAAACATAACCTTTATCACTGCAATCCATTTCAGCCCCACAACAATTACATCTTAAATGACATGATTGTATTTTATACATTTTATTACCACATTTGAAGCAGTTCAATTTAATAATTACCTCTTAAGTGCATAATGATCATGGTTTGATTGAACCTGTCACTATCTTAGCATCTGACATGTATATATTAAAGGTATCTTGGTCGGCTGCGAAAATGACAACCATGGTATTATTGATAATAGATGTTATAACTAACAGCAGCATTTCCAAGATTATGATTTCCATTCTAATGCTAAGTAGCTACTATATTTCGTATTTCGGCGATAGAATAAACAAGAGGCCATCTATCTGTCTCAGGCAGTTATGATGTCTTGACGTATTAAGTCTTGATCTCCTTGCATAGGAAAAAGTAAGTTCAAAATTAATTTGAAAAAGTTTAAGTCGCAGGGAGATGGACGTAAAGTTGTGTCAAAAAGCACAAATTCTGAACCAGCAGACGCAGAGGGAGTGCCAACCTCAAGCAAGGAAGAAATCATCCGAGGATTGAACGAAGATCTTGCAAGAGAGTACAAAGCCATTATCCAATATGTGGTTTTCAGTTCCACGTTGAAAGGAGCCGAGTA
This sequence comes from Nitrososphaeraceae archaeon, assembly GCA_022545895.1. Lineage (GTDB taxonomy): Archaea > Thermoproteota > Nitrososphaeria > Nitrososphaerales > Nitrososphaeraceae > TA-21. The sequence continues at coordinate 9,257 of JAKEIK010000207.1, forward strand.
TGGAGACATAGCGGAGCAATTAAAAATACACGCATCACAAGAATTGTCACACGCTCTGGAACTGGCTAGGCAGATCGACTATTTGGGTGGAGATCCTACTGTGAAAGGGAAAGAAGCAGAATATTCAGGGGATTCCAAGATGATGCTTGAAATCGATCTGAGAGCTGAGCAAGAAACTATCAAGAACTACAGGGAGAGAATCCGTCAAGCAGAGCGCGCAGGTGAATTTGCCTTGTCTGAAAAATTAAGAACTATAATCGCACAAGAGCAGGATCACGAAATAGATCTAAAAGACGCCCTAGGGCTGCGCTGAAAAACTGATTCTATACGTTATTATGCCAAATAAAATGATGACGAAACAATAACGCAGCGCGATATAGTTGAAAAGGTTGGATTAGTCACAGACGGTAATAGGCAAGATTCAAAATGCCCTGTCATAATTTATGAAGTAATTGACTAGGGTACCTGAAATGCTGATATCTTGAAGGAAATTATTGCTATTGTATGTTCTCATATAGGGTAATTTGTAAGCTATTTTGAACTATCCTGAACATGAAGTAGTTTAACAATTATAACGAATCCCATTATTGCAAGAGCCCCCTCGAGTCGAGTAATAGATACAGCCATCTCTTAACATGGGATTGTTGAATGAAACAGGATATTCTGTCTCCGACCCATCGTTATTTGGGATTAATGCGTTATGTGGTATGAACGTTATGGATTCCGGATCATTGTTGTTGACATCGTGTATTCCGAACATAAGTTGTGATATTTCAACATGGTATCTGAGGGGAAATAGAAAATTGCCTGTCTTGTTCCACCATTCCATTCCAGTAAATTGATTTGCTCCCAAATATTGAAAATTCGTATCCAGATGGAGACTGAATATTTCGTGTTCCTTTGTCTCCAGGTCCCTCAGTATATAACTTATACAATTCTTAACTTTATCCAAGACCAACATTCGTAAATAAGAGTGAGCTATCTCAGGAAGTATCTTTACGAATCTGTATCTATTAATACCATGAAATATTCCTTCAAAGTAGTCTTGGTTATCAAACTGACAGATTAGATTCAATTCTATTGGTATATTCTGCACGTTGAAGAGCTCCAGAAGATAAAGCATCCATGATTTATCGGGTATCTGATTTCCGTTATCTACTGCCAATTTTATGACATCGCATATTGCAATAACATCCTGCGGGAAGAGAGGACGATATTTGTATTGGTCAATTATCCGACAAAATGAACCCACCCAAAAATGCAATATCTATAACTATTCTTTTGGATCTATTATATTATACTTATTTTAGGCTAAGAGAAACCAAACTCTAAAAGTTCAGAAAAATCAAAATTGCTGTCTATTGAACTCAATCTTGTGACCTAACATGTTTCTATGAGCAGGGATCATCATTCACGTTATGTGCAATTTTATTATTTAATCATGGAAAGTACCTGAAATATGATCAAAAAGAGAAACTAAGCCCAGCATTAGAATTCATTCTTACTAAATCATCACTGCTAGTGAAAGTGTGAGCGAATTATAATCTCATCATTCTCCTGTTTCATGGGCTACCACGAACAAAGGTGAAAAAGCTGTTTCCATAAAATGTGTCACAATCACGCATTTGAACACTTTTAGACGTAAGGCACTCTCAAAGGTTCAAAACATAATCATCCGCGATATATTCCCAATCGCGAGTGCCAACATCATCCCATTAGAATAGGGTTTTGTTGATCGTATTGTATTTTCACCAAGGTTGGGCGAAGGAATCTAAACAGTTGATAATAAATGTGAGATTTGAAACCTGTCTAGGATGAGCAGCCATCTCTTTTGAAAACATGAGTTGGATGACATTGTATTCAATTGAAGTTGTTGTATATGTTTTTAAGATAAAGATCATTATTTTGGCTCATGTTTAAAATCATTGAGCGCACCACGGTCTATGAGAGCAAATGGTTGACTCTGTACGAAGAGTTACTCGATTGCGGAAACAATCGTAGGGAATTGTATAACAAGGTACTAACTTTTGATACAGCTCATATTGTTCCTATCTTTAATGATGGCAGTCTCCTGATGGTAGAGAACTATCGCCACGGAGTCGGGCAACAGTTATTGGAATTACCTGGCGGCTTCATTAACCCTGGTGAAACACCCACGCACGCCGCCGGGAGAGAGCTCTTGGAAGAAACAGGATACGCCGCTCGTGTGCTTAATGAGATGTCATTTCATTACACCTGGCCTGGCCGATGCACGCAAAAAAACCATGTCTTTCGTGCCCAAGGCTTGCACAAGCATTCCAGCCAGACACTCGATACAGAGACAATAAAGATTCTAAAATTATCGAAGCGAAAAGTATTTCGTGAGATTGAAGAAGGTATGATAAAGAGCGCAGCTACGATATCTGCGATTTTTTTGGCCTATATTGGTGACATGGATAAGAACAATCATATTAACAAGCATGACTGAGCATTGGCAAAACCTTCCTAGATTATTTATCCCTTACCATAAGATGTTTGATTTAATTTCTGCTGCTCAGCATGACAGACAAGCGTATTTGTGTCTCGCTGAGCAGGATTAAATCCTACGACTATATCAAATCCTCCGCCACAATCAAAGTAGTTTGCTCCTGGACCACCTTGTAGGACATCGTCTCCATCTCCTCCGTACATTTCATTGTTACCGTCTCCACCTACTAGAAAGTCATCGTCAAATCCACCAAATACAATATCATCAC
>JAKEIK010000208.1 GCA_022545895.1 Nitrososphaeraceae archaeon
AAACGCCTAGGATGATCAAGATAATTAAGTTTCTTAGCAGGCTTACTTTGTTAGACATTTTTATATAGTTCTTCGTTGAACTTTCGGTTAGTATTTGTATATTATGTTTTATATTATCGTCATCTCATGAAATGGACTCAGATACGGAATATTAATATAGAATTCCACAGGGCTAGTAAAGAACGAAAATATTGAGAATGAGACTACATGGTAGAAATTGGAGAGAGAAAACTAGGGCTTGAATCCATTACTAACAAGAGGCTAACATGGGTTAATATCCAGAAACCTACTCGTGAAAAGATGAACATATTAGAGGAAAGCTATCTGTTTCACGAACTAAATATTGAAGACTGTCTTTCAAAAATACAAATTCCCAAAATAGACCGTTATGAGGATCACTTTTTTGTTATACTTCACTTTCCTAGTATTGATAAGAACGAGAGCATTCCACGTTCAACCCAACTTGCCATATTTGCAGGATTTGATTATCTGGTCACGGTACAGCAAGGAGAATTAACGGCTTTAAATGAGATGTTTCAATACTGTAAGATCAATGAAAGACAACGAGAATCATTTATGGGTATATCTTCTGGATATTTACTGCACAGTATTATAGATTTATTGGTCGATGATCTGTTACATATTTTGATGAAACTCAAGGGAAACTTGGATGATATAGAAGATGTTGTATTTGATGACAAGCTTTCAGCTCCAAAAGAAATTGCGTTACTTCGCAGAGAAATCACAACTCTCAGAAGGATCGTAATTCCATTGAAGCGTATTGTATTGGATTTCAGCAAAAACATACAAAAGTTCTCGGAAGAAGATTTGACCTTGTACTTTGATAACGTTAAAGATCATATTGACAAGGTGATCGAAGTACTTGAAGAATCAAAGGAAACTATAGAAATCTTCAAGGATACTGATTTTATGCTAAGCACCGAAAAATCAAACAAAATCTTGGCAATCCTAACAATATTGTTCACTCTGTCAATTCCTGTGACAGTGGTTGCAGCCATCTATGGAATGAATGTGAATTTGCCCGGCGGAATCGTGACCGGATCTCCCACATTCTTCGGTCAGTACACGTCACTCATCTTACTGGTCATTGCAGTTACAGTACCTGCGGTAATCATGATGTGGTACTTCAAGAGGCAAGGATGGATTCAATTGGAATAATATGGGAAAAGACACGAACTTCCATCTCAATACCCAATCCAACTTAATTCTTCTAAGACTATCCCTTCTTAATCATATTTGAAAGATTCATGTCGGTATGAAAGGCGTATGTCCGAAATGCAATAAAATAGGAAATTGGCACACATATCATAAAAAGATCAGTACTACCCAAGTTTCCGACATTTTATAAATAGCAAACTTGTAGCAGAAACTGATAATGGGACTGAGGAAAAAGCTGAATTCGCAGCAAAAAGTGCAGCTTTGATAACTTTAATGGATTGTTAGTTACACAATATCCTCCGTACTGTCAGTATCGAAAAAGCCTCATCTAATTTCGTGTCTTGTATGATTCGAATATTTTTCTTTTTTTACTATACCAATGAAGAACAATATTAGAATAGCGAGTGGTATTGAATGGATACCAATATCAGTAATGAGACTGGGATGTCCCTCATCGCCGCCTTCCAGTACAAACTCTTCATAAAATTGGCTCAGCGAAAAGATAGCAAACAAAGAATAGGCTATAGTTGCGTATATCATTTTTTTTAGTCCAGATTTTCTATATGCTGACAGAGATAACGCAGAAAGTAAAATAGACAAACCCATAGTAGCGATAATTAGGATGATTTCAATCTGGTCAATAGGATTCATTCAAATAACCTCATAGGAAGAATTCAGTTATTCTGGAACTCCACTTGTTCCAGAGCGAAGGATAATAATTTTTCATGAACGCCAACATGTTTACCCATCTTTCGTGGTTGCCGATAATTCTGTATCTCTTGTAATTACCATCTTTGAACTCTTCAATGACATCCAACTCAATCAATCGTTGCATATGCCAATTGATTGAAGCATGAGAGATACCTACTTCTTTTGCTACTTCGACTTGAGTAGGTATTTTTTTCTCAATTATAAATAGGATGATTTGACTCACTGTATCTTGAGATAATATCTCCAAGATTTCCCTATCAAATCCTTTAATTGCAACAGGAAAGTAATACCGATAAAATCCTCGCTTAGATGAGGTAATAATACCATTTTTCTCAAGTCGATTTAATTGATATTGAACTGTTCCCATTGAAATATTTAATTCCTTTTTAATTCTACGTAAATGACTTCCCGGATTCCGTTGTATAAAATCCCGGATAGCATCATATTTCAGTTCAGTATGCAATTTGTCAGTGGGGAGGTATCCGATATATCTATCAATGGATTCTTTATATGAGACACTCGCTAAAAAGCAGTCAGTATTAATCCAGATCAAAAATAATTAGTATCTAATTTCAGTTACCTAGCTGGAGTCGCTTGAGAGGCATCTCAATTAATGCAAATGAGACAATTACCCTCAAGAAACCATTATAAATATTATCTATAACCGTTGATCATGCATGTAGATGCTTGTACCACATTGTTTATCTATCTGCAAGGATCAAATCTGACCAATAAAATGAAAATAAATACAAATATTCTGATTCTAATAATTTCTCTATTTCTGGCGTCTGTATTAGTAATAGGCGTGGGCAATCTCAGCAAGGTATATGCTCAGACAGATTCTCCGTCTAACTTTGGGTTGACGGATGATACCAGTACGGTTTCAACTACGACAACTAATAATACTTCATCTGACTCGATACCAACTGCACAATCTGTCTATGATACAGGAGTAATGTCGTTACCATCATCAGTAAAAGGTGTGATAGTATTTATTCCAGACGAAGCACATCATCCCGCCTCGGATGATAAGACAATAAGCCCAAAGAATCCCAATTATCTTCCAACGACTCTCGAAGTTCCTGAAGGAACTGAAATAGCCTTTGTTCATGATGATCCAAGCCACGTACACGTAGGAATAATCAAAGTCAAGGATGGAAATGTAGCGTGGACTACGACTCCCGTAGAATATCCCGATGGTTCAGATACAAAATCGCTCAGTTCGACTGGATCTCCATATAGTATTTCAGACAAACAATTCAGTCCTCCAATGGAAGGAAAAATTGTAGTTACTTCTGAAAAATCTACTGGAACTCTCACAGTAGGCGGATTCCTGTGTCCAACAGATCAATTGTCAGACTGCAAATCACAATTTACTAAGGCTGGATTCGATGTCCTCTCGGAACATAATTTCGTTACCAAGTCGGTTCAAAAAGACATCGCTGGGGATAATACGATGTTAATTTACTCTACTGCACTTTCAATAAAAGACGCTTTAAACAGTTTAGGTCCAATAATCAAATCGTTACCATATAAGTAGAGTGACGGTCAAACAGGATAGGATTTTTACAATGTTGTCAACAAGATATTATGAAACGTAGTGGCAAGCAAAAAGCAAGACAACGAATTATTAATCATATTTAGTAGTCAACCAACAGCAACATTCATCAAATTTACACTAGGTCATTCAAAAGTCGAAAGATTTGATTGGCACTGGTTAGATGTGTAGCACAAGACACGTCATACGCATTCTCAGACGAGAGCCAACTAAATTATCATATACGAAAGTGTAGAAATCTAAAATAAGTTAAACTGGATCAAATTCGCAAACCCATTTTTGTGTGAAACGAACAATGGTGTTCTATCCTAATTTGTTCGTCTAGGTAAGCTCAAGTCAATGCCTAGAATTCACAAATATGGGTTGTTCGCCTATTCATATATTCATAGTCTCAATACAGGCAATGTCAGTGTTATTTGGAAATTTATAAGATCATACTAATACCCGGGGTTATCAGATGATTATTTTGAAATTATCCGAGTACAAGAAAGCAACTGCCAAAAAAGATAAAGCCTAAAATTGTAAGTTGGCCTCTGTAGAGTATGTCAGAAGCTCAATTATTAAGAAAAACACCGAGGCATTCAGAGCATGACATCAATCCCTTATTGCTCCACAGATGGTCACCCAGAGCCATGTCTGGAGAGGAAATTTCGGATGCAGAGTTGATGCGTTTGTTTGAAGCGGCTAGATGGGCACCGTCAT
>JAKEIK010000209.1 GCA_022545895.1 Nitrososphaeraceae archaeon
AAGAGTACGATTAAACCTACAATTCCATACATAAACTACTGTCTGTTTTGCTAGTCTTTAAATTTTCTGTAGACGACGATTTGTATCTTCCTTTCATTTTTTTGCCTTGAAAGTAGCTAAAGTCTAGAATCAGAAATAGAAGCTAGATGGAATATTAGAAACCCGGACCACTGAATGTAGTTAACAAAAGTAGTCAAAATAGATAAAACGCAGTTAGTTACTTGAGCTTGGTTATTTTTTCCCGATTATACATAGAGCGTCATTACTGAATTTGACTATGCCTGTGTTATCCGCAAAATTTCTCGCTGATTCAGAAACTGCCTCTATTATCTTTTGTCTTCTCTCAGGACTTTCATTCGATAGCATTTCGTGAAGAGGACCGGCCGTTTCATGTACAAAGCTTGCATACTCCTTCGATGACTCAAAATCGAAGGTCACGTTCATTCTTTCAATAGTAACGTCCTTAAATCCAGTGTTGACAAAATAATTTCTAAGCAAACTTTCATCAGATAGACTGAAGGGTCCAGGGGCTCCTTCTGGAAGCGGCGAAGTATGAGTTTCTTTCATTATGGTATTCATTGTCGAGGTAAATAGACTATCTTTTTCTGGTAATGCCCAGACAGCAGCTGCAAAGCGACCGCCATTTACCAATGATCCGTAAATATTCAATAAGGCAGTGTCAAGATCAGGTAAAAACATCAATCCGAATCTGCATAGTGCCGCATCAAATGTTGATTTTGGTAATTCGATTGTCCCTGTATCTCCTTGTTTGAATACAATCACATGCTGTAACCCTGCATTGATGGCTCTCTGTTTCGCAATAGAGAGCATCTCTGATGAAATGTCTGTAGCTAATACTTGACCAGTATTGCCTACCTCTCTTGCGGCAGTAATGGCTGGTTCTCCAATACCTGTTGATATGTCCAAGACCTTAGAACCTATTTTTATTGAAGCAAGTTCTATTAACCGCCTGCTAACTTTTCCAGCACCTATCTCAATTGCCCTCCACCACTTTTCCCAACCATGAGCTACGCTATCCCAGCTATGGCGTTGAGTCTCCTTATACTGCTTAGGGTCTATGGCTGACAATTAATTTCTAATCTGACAGGGTGTCTATCGTTAATATTATTTTTGATACATACTACATTAGTTAACTTGGAATCTCTTCATTCTTGTCTAATATGTAGCAGGAAAGGCGAATGTTTGGTTCAACCTTCTATCCAATTCCAGTCTTTTGATTTGTTGCATTAATTGATGTGATTTGTATCAGAAAAGTTCAAAATTTCTTCATCATATTAACTTAGACAGTTACTTATAAAAGGTAACATCGGCTAGCTAGGACTATTGAGTAGGCTTTTCGTATGCTGAAAAATGTATCCTCATATTAGGAAATGACGGTGGTCATGTTTTTGATTTCCAAACGTCTTTGGTTACTCATATAGTCTATTTTCATTGAATCCTGATAATACTTAAATACGAATATCGAACCAATAGTATGATGAGAAACACCTCTATCTCATTCAAATTCAATCCCATCTCTTATGTTTCAGTTTTCATAGTTGTTGCAACAACTGTCTGTCTTTTTGGAATCGGATCGATCCACTCCCAAATTATTAACGCACAACCACAGCCGCAAGCTAATTTAACGTCCACTGAACAACAACATCTACTGGATGGTATATCTTTTCAGATTGATAATGTGACTTTTTCACACCATATGACAACTGTGAATGGAATTCAGTTGCACTATGTGATGGGTGGTAAAGGAGAACCCGTTGTTTTATTGCATGGATATCCTCAATCGTGGTATGAATGGCGACATGTTATGCCAGCTTTGGCCAAGAATTATACTGTAGTTGCAGTAGATCTTCGAGGTTTTGGTGATTCTTCAAAACCAATGACTGGTTATGATGGCAAGACTATTGCTGAGGACATTTATCAATTGATGACTCAGTTAGGTTTTAACAAAATTTTCCTAGCAGCACATGATGTCGGAAGTCAGCCAGCGTTTTCATATACCGCGGAGCATCCGAATAACGTAACCAAATTGGTGATCATGGATTTCCCATACCCCGGCTTTCTACCTGCTGCATTCGGTCAGAATGGGCCTTGGTGGTTTTCTTTTTACCAAACACGTGACATACCAGAAGCTCTTATACAAGGTAAAGAGCGAGAATATATTTCATGGTTTATGAGGGGATTAGCTTATAATCCGGCTGCAATTACGGACCAAGATGTTGACGTATGGGCAAGCCACCTTGTAGCTCCCGGTGGATTACGCGGATCGCTTGAGCATTTCAGAGCTTTTCCTATTGATGCCGAGCAGAACAAAGAAACAGCCAAGGCCAAGATAACAACGCCCGTATTAGCACTGGGTGGCGATATTTATCCAGCTTTAGGCGGCGATTATCCCGGTAACTTTGCATACAGCTCTTTACAATCATTAGCCTCAAATGTAACTGGCATCACAGTCCCACTTTCGGGACATTGGATTCCAGAAGAGCAGCCGGCCTTTACAATAGACCAGCTATTCAAATTCTTTGGAAATAGTAATAATGGCAGTAAATGAGTGAATTCAAGTAGCACTTTATGAGAATATAATGTGTAGTTTCATTCATAGCTGTATCAATTAAAATTAATCAAATATCACTAGTGATATGCCAATAACTTACTACACCTTGTTAATAGATTATAAAATAGTAATTTCCTTCTTATACTATCTTTGAACCTCAAAGAGTCGAATGAAATCTTCCGCCGAGCTATAATAAAAACATACTTTGAGGTGGAATTAATGAATATGGATTATCATAAATCCTTTGTTAAGCATCCTTTGAGTAATACTGATGGTTTAACTGTTGAAGATGTTTTGCATCTATTTTTTGATGTAATTACTGGCAACGATTATCCCGATGGTGATGAGTGGTTTGGAATCGAATACCTATTTCCGCATAATATTAAATTGCCCGATAATCTTGTTGGAGCTGAATATTTTACAACAATTTATGTTGCAGAAACAAAACATTATTGGAGACACAGAGAATTGATTCGATTCAAGTATGGTAAGTCAAAGAAACTTTCTGAATCACTAGAGTTCATAAATAGGAAATATAGGGAATTAAGCAAAGCACTCTATGATTCTTCAGTCATGGACCAAATTACAAAGTAAATTCCAAACTGTTGAGTGAATTATTATTGTGTGTATTTGTTGGGTAGTTTTTATTTCATTACGTGTTACAAGTAATAAATCAACATCTTGAACATATTGGCCTTGTGCGCCCGGAAAAGATATATCGTTACCATAAATTGATAGATAATATATTGATTGATAATTAGCCCAATTATTCTATTATGTTGTATGTATTCAGATTACGTTCGTAGTATAGTAAATTTTTTGGTCAGGGCCTAAATTTGTTTTACCA
>JAKEIK010000210.1 GCA_022545895.1 Nitrososphaeraceae archaeon
GACAGAAAATCAACAATCCTCGGGAATTGTAGTTCGCTCACTAATTCAATCTATAAAGGTTTGGATCTTAGGAATGAAATAGTCTCTATCACTACACAGAAGCTTGGTGAAGTTATCCTTCTTAAGGCTAACGCAAATAATAATTTAGGAGGTCTAGCGGTATGTCACTGCGGACCAAGAACGGAAGCGGGAAGTGGTACATGCTATGTTAAATTTGGAATGGCAGCAAATGAAGGCCAATCCGCCCCCGATAATTTTGACCATCTTCTCGAAGCTTGCGAATGCTATGCTGCATCGCAAGGACTAGTGACACTTCTCGCTGGCGTCAATATTGGTAACTTGGGTGCATACAGAAAAATGATATCGAAGGGTTTCAAGACAGAATATCAAGGAGTTATGATGACTAAAAATAATGATCCAGGTTACCATAAAGAAGATGTCTATGCAATAGACGATTGGAGATAATCCAAATATGAAACCGCGCAGTTTTCTACCATGAAAGTCGACTTTACTCTAATGTAATTAATTATAAATGGTACATCTTAATCAATTAACGCAATCAAATGTCTCAGGGAGTTGTCTTTACGGATATTGATGGAACACTAATAGATATTTTTACTGGTCAATTTGATGCGACAAGGCTTCTCGTAAAAAAACTTACTGAGAGTAAAATTCCCTTAATATTATGCTCATCCAAAACTAAGGTAGAACAGGAACTTATAAGGGAAGAAGCCGAGCTTTCTGAACCATTTATTGTGGAAAATGGTGGTGCTATATTCCTTCCCTTATCCTATTTTGATGGTACTTTGAATTTTAAAGCAAGAAAAACTGACAATTATCAAGTCATAGAACTAGGAAAACCGGCTGCGATAATCATGTCAAAACTTAAAGAATTACGCGAAAATTATGATTTGGATTTCAGAGCAGCATCGGAGATGTCAATAGATGAACTTTGTAAAATAGCACTGATGGAAAAAGAGGCCGCACTGAGAATGATTCAAAGAGAGTACGGAGAAACTATAGTAGAAATCAATAATCGTGATTTCGGTAAATTCGTTACTAAGGTGGAAGACATTGGTCTAAAGGTAATTTCTGGGGGAAGATTCATGGATGTTACGGGAGGAAATAACAAAGGCACAGCCGTGAAAGTACTAATCGATCTGTTCAAACACAAATACAAAAACAAGGTTGTATTCTTTGGTATTGGAGATAGTCCCAATGACGAATCAATGCTGCAGCTAGTCGATTTCCCTATGTTAGTTCAAAGAACTGATGGGACTTGGCAAAGCTCACATATTGAAAAGATAAAGAGATTAAAAGGAGTTGGACCTGAAGGATGGAAATTAGCATTCAATGAAATAATGAATTATTTCAAAAGATAACCAGCATTCCACAATAGAGACACTAAAATTTTAATAAAATAAGAGATGTGTCTTCTTGTGATCTATGACAAGGTGGATCTTGATTCAGTCGGGAATACTCGTTCCGAGGGCTGATAATATACATCCTGGTAAGCCTTTGTCATAATTTCAAAGTATTTCGTGGGTTGGATCTTTCCTGCTCCAGTTGCTTTGTCATACATGATATCGACCA
>JAKEIK010000211.1 GCA_022545895.1 Nitrososphaeraceae archaeon
GTGAGCCAATTCACGATAGCATAATAGCTCAAATTATTTACATAAAAGATTATTATTTCAAGTTTTGTAAGATATCGATGAAGTATGTATTCTGATGAAAATTTGAGCAAGGCCATGGACTTCGTAACCCCTAAGGTCAACAGCTGGATAAAGGATCTGTTCGGAGGGGTTGAGCAATTGAATTTGAGTAGGCCCCAGAAGGAACTAATTCAGGCGTTGACAGCTGAAACTCTGCTGTACAATACTCTGATGCCAAACGAAGAAATCATCGCAATATTGTCTGACATAATACGCAACATAGCCACTCGACATTCTTATGGAATGTTGCTTAATTGGGGTAAAAGAGCTGATGTGCTCAAATCTACCGATAAATAAGTGCTGAAGAAAGATGCATTGAGGTCAGCTTTGGCCCGTAAAAATCGGTGATAGATTTATCGCTTATAAAAGAATCAACATATTCGTTAGTCTTTATAGTATATGATGAAACAGCTCCTTCTCCTATCTGACTCATATTCAAATGGAACTTTCTTGTCTAGTTCAAGCATCGTCTTTATCTGTGATTGAGCAAATCTTTTATGACTAACCTTACTTATTATTTTATGACAAATGACAATAACGCAGACAACAATAATATCAAATTTTCTGACAAGGAAATACAGTTCCTTCTAAATAACGAAGTCTGTAGAGTAGCGACAGTGTCGCCTGGTAATATTCCGCATGTGGTTCCTGTTTCTTATATATTTACCGACAAGTTGTTCTTTTTTGCAACAGATTACAATACGAGGAAATATAAAAATCTCAAAAAGAATAAGAATGTGGCACTTGTGATTGATATTTACGATTCTGCGAATAATAGAGCTGTAGCTATTCAGGGAACGGGGGAATTTATCGAAAGAGGTGAAGATTTCAAAAAAATATATGATATTTTTTATCGTAAATATGAGTGGGTAAGACAAGAACCCTGGAGTGAAGGAGAAGCTCCATTTGTTGTGGTAAAACCATTTAGAAAAATAAGCTGGGGATGGTAAAAAATTTCTCCCCATGCAAAATTAACTCGAATAGATCGATTTTGTTGACCACAGAAATAATTCTTAATGCTAAAAATTAAAGAATTTTGAACAACAATTAGATATTATGTTTCCCATTCTATCTCCAGTGGTCACAAATACATATGAGGTCAAAACATCACCAAATTCAATATATTTTACTTACCAAGAATGGAGGGATACTTAGACGTTGTACGAGAAATAGCATCTCAATATGGGAGTATGTCATTAATAGAATTCGATGATACTTTGAAGGAAAATTCGAACCTATCAAGTATACACGAGTAGAGGTTCATACAACACGCATAAATGAGAAAAATTATAATTACTGGTGCTAACAGTATTGGTGTTTCGCTCATCACTTTCCTTCTGATATTGAAACTGAAGCATACTAAGACAAATAAGGAATTGAGCAAGGGGAATGGATGAATTCTATAGGTTAACTTCTTAAAACATGAGAAGTGAAATTGAACCTTAAAGAAGACTCTGAAGATTGGACAGATGGGGCAAGAATATTGGTATTTTATGACTAGCGACACATGAACCGACTAAGGGACTATTGGCTAGATTAATTTGAATACATTTGTCCATTTTTGAATCTCAAAAATGGTATCATCCTCTGTATCCTAATGTCATTTCATGGCAGGACCTGCTATGTTCTTTGGCTTCATGCTCTCCATCCTTCTTGTCTAAATCAAAAACGATATTGCACGTATAGCATCGAATGAGTCTAACCAAGTCTAATGTATTTCATACTGAACTTCATATAAATATAGAGGAGTTTCATCTGGGTCAGTGAAAAAGGCGATACGAACTAGTCGTCATTCAACAACAGTTGGTTGGATTTACCCGTTACGTTATCTAGCAACTTTCTAATGTGTAGGAGAAAGTACCAAACACAAAGCATGTTCTAACTTATTTTATAGTAAGCAGGCAAAAATTGGAATTTCTGTTCTTTGAATATATGTTTTTATTATTTCATTACGCACATCATGTTGATGGATGGGGACAAGATATGTGACTCGCGTAGTACTGCCTACAAGGGAGGAAAGACATTTGAAGATTGTAAACAAGAAGCAGTAAGAAATATCCAATTATTCTCTAAAGAGATACAAGATACTGGTGAAATCTCATGGAGTCGTATCCTTGAAATTGCAAACTATGATGAGCTCGTTTACAAACTAAGCTTAAAGTTTCTTAGACTACAAGGATATGACATTGGTAACAATAAGACACCCAGAGTTACACGATCGAGCAAAACTGAGCCTCAACTGCCATAGTAATGCAAGCCATAACGATAGTTATTCTAATTGCACTTTCATCGGCTATAATAATATCATATGCTATTTCCGTGCTCAGAACCACGAACTTATCAGTTTCCTCATTTTATGCTAGTAGTATTAGTGATTCCAAGGGTGATGCCAAACTCATCGCGCTTTATAAATCACAAATAATTCCTGAAGTCAGAGATTTCCATGATATTCTATCAGCTAATGTCAAAAGAACAAATGATAATAAATTAGTACTTTCACTAGACCTTGCAGGAGACCCAAACAAGAATCAAAAGTATGAAACTGTGTATCTATGGGTCATCAACTATACTGACTCGTTAACAGGTAATACTCGAATCTATACAGTCATAATACCTAATTTTCCACCAGATTCTAACTTTAAGACAAAAAATTGGAATTTAGCGATCTTTGATAATATTGCTAATGCCTTCATTACCCCATTATCAAAACTCCCAGCCATGCCCATTGATAAGGTTGAAGCTATAATTGACCCTATTTTGCTAGGTAACCCCTCATCCTTTGATTACATGGCTAGCGTAATGATACGGGTAAATAGTACTTTTCTCTCCAAGCCACCAGACTACCTTGTTGATTCTGCTCCTGACAGTGACAAATTCTGGTTGAAATGGTTTGCATAGTATCGTTAGAATCAATTTGACTTTCGAATTCGACCTGGATCGAAAATTGACAACAAGGAGCAGCAGAGTTAAATCACGTAACATACAAAGAATTTCTTATAGACAAGAGACGAAATGAAAATAAAATTATTACTTACTGCATCTAGCGCCTTGAAAGAAATTATATTAAAGAATTTAGATGAAGTTAATCTAACTGCAGATGTTATCGACTATGATCAGCCCCTATATCCTCAACTTAAAGACGTAGAGATACTTGTAAACAGTTCTACAAAGATCGATAGATCCTTTATAGATGCTGCGCCAAACCTACGGATGATTCATCAATCTGGAATAGGTATTGATAATATAGATGTAAGCTATTGTACTACAAAATCGATTTATGTAGCAAATGTTCCTCTGGCTAATGCTATCTCAGTCGCAGAACATACGTTATTCCTTATGCTCTTCTTGGCCAAGAATGTAAAGAGTAGCGGTACATCGAACATATCAGTTATGAGAAGAAGATTCAGCAATGCTCTAGGATCTGATTTACAGGGCAAAACTCTAACTATAATTGGTTTGGGAGCAACAGGAATTGAGGTAGCAAAACGAGCAAGATCTTTTGGAATGAAAATTGTTGCTATAACTCAGCCACCTTTTTCAAGGAAAGGTGTAGACAAAACCCATTACGCAGATAATATCGCTAGCCCTGAAAACCTTCTGCAGTTTCTTGTCGATGCAGACTTTGTATCAATTCACACTCCACTAAATGATGAGACTAGAAATATGATTGGAGAAAAGGAGCTAAATTTCATGAAAAAATCTGCATATCTGATAAACGTTGCGAGAGCTCCTATAGTAAACAAAGAAGCATTATTTGATGCATTGAATACGAGAAGCATCGCGGGAGCTGCGTTTGATGTATTTTGGAATGAGCCGCCAACAGAGGATGAGAAGCTCTTGCAACTTGATAATTTTATACTAACATCGCATATTGCAGGTTGGACAAACGAGGCTGTGGAAGCTACAGGGAGGATAATAGCTATAAATATTGCTAGAATCTCAAGAGGTGAAGTTCCACTTACAGTTGTGAATTCCGAATTGATACTCTAGAAGGATTTTAAAGCAAGGGATAAAGACCTTGCCTAAAATCCTTGAATCTTTCTCTTCGAATATTCCGAGCCTGGGCTATGTCAATGTTTGCTGCAAGTACTTGTGGACTCTCAGATAGAATCCTGGGCCTCGGTAAGGCAATATCATTTCTTTTGTTATAGGAAAAGTCAACGATTATACTTTTTCCCCCAAATGGACCAGTGCATACATTGGGAGCAACAACAGGTATTCTATTCTCTAGTGCTCTTGCTTGTAGATATATATGCCATGGTCCGACACCTTCGGTCTTAATTTTTGATGGAAAGAATAACACGTCTGCACCTTTTGTTGCAAGCACTCTCGACACCTCTGGAAAAACGGCATCATAGCATATAACAACACCCAACTTGAATTTGCCAAGATTGAAAACTTCTGCTTTAATGCCAGGTCTTACATCTTTCCGTTGTAATCCAAAAGGATGAATTTTGAGTTGCCTGCCGATTAATTTACCTTTTTTTGATATAATTGGACACGATACATAAATTTCATCGTCAATCCTTTCCAAAAAAGCTCCAGGTATTATGAATATAGTTTTCTGTTTTGCCACATCAAGAATAGTTGCAAATTCTTTTTCAAAATCATTTACCAGATTAGGATACCATAGTTCAGGAAAACAGATGATATCAAAATTATCAATTCGTTGACTATTGACAATTCTCTGAAAATATTCTAATGCCTTCGCTTTGGATTGGTATGATCTGGACTGTATTAGTAGGACTTTAATCATACTGAGACATGATGATTAATTAGTTCTCCCTATACAAACTATGTCTTTGTTTCTCCTCGAAAGAAGATTGCTAGCTTACTTTGGTTAAAAACCTTTTATCTCATCGAATTATTATCAAACCCATGTCGGAAGACCATATTCAACGATTAAGGGACAAACAAAAAGAACTAGATA
>JAKEIK010000212.1 GCA_022545895.1 Nitrososphaeraceae archaeon
ATTTCACCGATTGTTTGATTTAATGCAGCTTCGGCTATGTCAGAGGAATGTTCTGCCGTTCTTCTAATATCTTCTAAAATTAGTTTTATATTTACAAGATCATAATCACGGACCTTCTCCCTGTCCAAAAGAGAAATGATCTCTTCTTCAATAACCCTTACATTGACTGATCTATCGACTATACTATCTGCCAAGTAGTAGTCCTTTCGCAAAAATGCTTCTACAGAATCATTAAGGATAATAAGAGACATTTGGCTCATCTCTTGTATTTTTTCGAATAATTCCTGGGGTAGTTTTTCACCTATCTTCATTGATTTGACTGCTATACCTGTCGCATGATCTGCAATTCTTTCTATGCTCTTCACTGCCACATGATAACTTATGCAATCAGCAGGGCTTTTCAGACCTATTTCATTTAATATCCTCTCGTTTTGGGAGGCAATTACAAGATTTCTAAGAATATATAGGCTAAATCTGTCAACCTCATCGTCAGATTTTACTACCGCCATTGCAAGCTCTTTATTGTCTTCTGATAGCGCAGCCATAGCATCCTTGTGCATTGATGTTCCAATCAAGAACATCCTTCTCACGGCAGTCTTAACTGACAACTCTGGTAGGCTCGAAAGGACTTGAATTGTCATTATGTCGGATGACTCTGCAATGATTTCGGTGCCCACCAAGTTTCTTCGAACAACCTCCCTAATTGCCTCCCGCTGATGAGGGTATATCCTGCCCGACTTTGATTTTAAGTTGATCACATTATACCCAGTCAAATACATTGATACAACCTTTCGTTTGAGTGTATTTTCTCTGTCCTCTTTTGCCACGAGGGAATGGACCTCACCGCTTGCTATCGGTGCTCTCACCGTATTTGGAAATATCGAAAGTGAATGATTTGCCTCACGTACGATCGTAACAGAATCTCCGGCGTGGAGATGCATCTCACTGATCCATTTTTTAGGGATGGAAAGAATATAAGTAGAACGTCCAGTATACTGTATTTTTCTAACTTCGCTATTTTCGGAAAATAACATCAATATAGATCACCATTGACTCGTACCCTTAAACATGTTATGTTAATTTACTATATAGATCTATATAGCCAGTACATTTTGTAGCCAAGCTGTAATAAGAAAATTGTATGGCCTCCTGTCCCTAAAGTTTAATTGCTAAATTAAGACAAATTCCATTAATTAATAGAGAAGACCTATAGATAACTCTGACTAGATGACTGATATGTCCTTTATCAAATATCGGATGATGAGACTAAGAAAATTAACAAGAAACAAGATATACGTGTTAGTCCGATATTTGCTTTTCCTTTATCTTGGTTTCAAGATGAAAATTGGATGGTATTGAGGAATAGACAAATTCTAAAATGATTCTTGAATGTTGTTATTTCTTGATGTTTATAGTTAGATCCTAATCTTGATATTTTCATGAGTTCTTCAAGAAAGTATTTTGGAATAATTGGTAAAAAATTACACTCATTGGCGAAAGCTGAGCTTGTTTCTCTTTTCAAGACGTATCAAGCCAGATCAATTCAATATGATCACTTATCTTCCGTAGTCAGGGCCGAAGGCTCCGCAGAATTAGAAAGGGTAGCAAATAGGGCAGTACTTACGAAGTATTTTGCCGAACAGATAGAAGAAGATGAATATGAAAAAAGGTTTCATGGTAAAACCTTTAGCTGTATACTATTTGGAACTGATAAGAAGATTGCCTTGGAAGTTCTAGTGAAAAAAATCAAGGAGAGGGCGAGTGCAAAGGTATGTTTGAATAATCCTGACTTTCATGTAATAATCCATCCAAAAGAAAATCTAGTCGGAATTAAGAAAGGATCACAAAGAATTAATTGGCTGTTAAGACGACCTAACCTTAGAAATTTCTTTCATCCTTCAGCTTTGGATCCGAGGTTATGTCGCATCATGGTAAACCTTGCACGAATTCGTGAAAATGATCTTATTCTTGATCCTTTCTGTGGAACAGGAGGGATCTTACTTGAGGCCCAAAGAATGGGAATTAGGACGATAGGATTAGATGTCGTAAAAAAGATGTGTGGCGGAGCCAAACAAAATGGTGTTGAGGAAGTTGTTAGATGTGATTCACTCAAAATACCCATTAAGAAGTCATCTGCACATGCCATAGTGACGGATATTCCTTATGGATTTTCTACATATATATCACCCAATACACTCTCCCACAAACTTGTTTCCGACTTGATAAGCAGGAAGATCTACGCAGTAAAAAGAATGGTAGTTATGTGCAAGGATTCTGATCTGGAAAAAATATCCGACGCAAAGGTTGGCTGTGAAACTTATTGTTATCGTCAACATAAGAGTCTGACCCGATGTATTGTGGTCACCTAACTTTGTTAGGAATTCTTTCTTATTGTCATTTTTCTCGAGAATTGATAGTTTTATTTTCGGGCAAATTCCTCAAATTATGTTCTAACTACGAATCAGCAATACTCTGCTGGCTGAAATCGTCTATATTTTTCGAGCAGATGGACATTGATATTTGTTAGGAAGACCTATAATCGTTGCATGATTTTATTTAGTAAGATTGGAGAATGAACTGAGGTTAAAAGTAGAACAACGTAAAGTTCTCATTAATGATGAGTCATACGGACCCAAATGGAATGGTTTCAGTAGTATTATTGGATATGATGACGTAAAGAAGCTTTTCAATTTATCACTTGAATCAGATAATCCGGTCCACATTCTACTTGTCGGTCCACCAGCATCGGCAAAGACCTTATTCATGTTGGAATGTATCAAACTGCATCGTTCATACTTTACTTTGGGTAGTCACAGTACGAAATCTGGAATGATCGATTACCTATTCCAAAACCGTCCTAAATACTTAATAATTGACGAGATTGAACACATGCCCATTAAAGATCAAACAGCTCTTTTGAGTCTTATGGAAACAGGCATAATATCAGAAACGAAGCATAAGAAAACACGTAACACACAGCTTAAAACATGGGTATTTGCAACTAGTAACGGTATTGAACACATGTTAACTCCCTTGCTTTCGCGATTCTTGGTATTACATTTTAAGCCATATAAATTCGAAAATTTTCAAGAAATTACAGCGCATATGCTCGAACGTGAAGGAATAACGCATGAAGTCTCGAACGAGGTCGCGCAGGCCGTGTGGTCAAAATTGAAATCACGTGACATAAGAGACTGTATAAAAATAGGACATCTTGCAAAGACAAAAGAAGATGTAAACTGGATTGTATCAACTATTCGAAATTACAGATAAAAATCTATTAAGTCATTATAAAGCAAATGACTTCACTATAGCCATTGGACATACTTAGTGAACACTTTCGTTTATTTGTGATGGCAAGCCAATTATCAATCAGTGGTGCTATAGACGTAAAGTTGATCTTTCGATATTGGATCGGGCGCATAGAATTTTAAGATCATCCATACTTCTCAGGACATAGAAGCTGGCTCAAATGTTTAGATAAAAACAAGAACTGTTTCCCCTTGCTGGTGACTTCGTAAACATGTTTTTGTCCATCGTACTTCAGTAAATCATTTTCAATCATGTGGGCAAGATACCCCTTCAACTGTTTATGAGAATGAAGTGAAACGTACATAATCCTCGTCACTAGAGGAACGTTGTTTATGTTTCTAATATTTTCTAGAATTGTAGTATAAATTTCCTCTTTACTTTGGTTCTTCATGCCCATATCTTGATGAATTAATTTTTAGAGTTGAAGATAAAAGGGTAATGGAAAATAAAAAAGTAAAATGTAACAGATATCTTTTCTCCTGCACACTTAGCCTACAGAAGCGGTATCGCCAAGGCAATGTAGGTATCATAATTGTTGGACTTAGAACTTTATCTAGCAGTAGAAATTATACTATCGCACCAAAATGTTCCAATTTCTATTTATTAAGCTAACAGTATTCTTCAAAAATGTACAAATACTGATGAATCAAAATCTATACTAAAAAAATCATTGAAAGTCATGTAGGCGCCTGTCTTTATGCAATTCAATTTTTCTCTGGACCTCCATCGTATGGTTCTTGAAAATGTGATCATCCGCGCATTGACTATGCATTATACCAATTTCGCAAAATTCGCATGAAGTAATAATATCTCGGTCTTCGAATGATTGATTGCAGTATTTGCAAATATCAGTTTGGATATCATAATTTGATAGAGGTTTCAACCAACATTCACGCCAAAGAACTATAGTCATTCACAGTTTAATGGAATAATCTTGCATATATTTCAATAAATATTATTACTGTGGACAGATAGGGGAATAGCTCCCCTAGTGACATTTGTTCTTGAGACCTTAGAAGATGATTCTTTTAAAAGTTAAATTCTTCAAATCGCTCTCTTAGGTGAGTCTACTATAAAATCTGACAATATGTATACATGCTAATGTTTGACCATAAACGTTCCTTGAATATTCTACTTTTGACCTATGTGAATGAGATTTAACATAGGTAATAGGTCAAAACAAATGATTTTTCTATGATAAATCTATATATTGGCAGATTCTCTAACCTACATGGCTAATTGTCCTTATTGTAACAGTGATATCTTTAGTACCGGTTGGAATGTGGAAGAAGTGGATATTGGCCACAAAACTATTAGGGGAATTATAATTTCCTGTAAAGAATGTCACAAGATGCTTACAATTTTTCAAGCGTGAAAACTTAAACGACTTTTCCAAAACGAGGTATTAAGAAAACCTACAATGTTCAAAATAATGATGTGACTATAATCTAGTAACACTAATCTACAATATGGAAGTTAGGGATGATCGCATCTTTATTTTGAATATTCTACAACAAGAAGTTAAACGACTTTTTGTGATGCTCAAAGGTAATCATGTTATGAAATGTGAAGTAATGATAATCAATATTTGCTGACACCAACAAGTCTTGGATAGTATCCAACAGTAAATAGGTTGCATTAAAATAACCTGAATCAAAAAAAATGCAATTTAAAGAAAGATCAGCAATCACAGAAAATTCTACTCCCGGCTGGATAAATGGTTCTGGTAGTAATACGTTCGGCGCCCTTCTAAATCTATTGCCGTCGCAGTGATCTACTAGCCTTACTAATCTATTTATACCATATAGCAATCCTATACTAAGGGATTCACATTACGATTTCTATGGAAATCTTTATGTCACCTGTTCCCGGTAACTGATAAGATTTCCTCTAGAGCTGCTGTCGTAATGTGAATACCCTTTTACTAAAAATGACTTTTTCTGTTCTATATCCATACTGTCGCCATGCTCGTCAGGAAGCAATAATTTGGGGATGCTTTGTATACACAAGACTAGGAATCAACTAGAATATGCCATACACAAATTCCATTGGTACTGTAATTATTACTAGAATTTCTAGATCAAGTTGTATTGCGATAAGTTCTCAGCAATTCCAGAAACTTAGGGATTTTTCGCATGCTTCTTACTTATTTTCTGGAACGGCATGCGTTATATAGCATATATGATATTTTCAATTTATGAAACTTGGACCAAACTCCTGGACCGGTCACGTTTAATAGGTCCGTGAACGTTAGTGGACCAATAACTAGCAAACTTCTTTATTTTCTGATCAGCCAAGCCACTATTTGTACCAGGATTGTAGATATTTTCTGATTGAGACTAAAACTCAATTCTACTGTGAAATCAGTGATTTTGGCACTAACAAATATGCCACTAGATCTAATGACAATCACTATTAAGAATTCCGACTTTCTGAAGCGTGAATAGAAAAGTTAAATCGTAACTAGAAACAACTTGAAAGAAATTTTTGCATACAGTGAATTGTTAGAACAATTGTCAATCAAGGGAAGTCGTTGTAAATATCAGTAAGTTCGATTTTTTTGTATTTTTCTTAAGCCATCAAATATCTCCTTCATCTGTTCCTCGTTTGGATATCCATCCTTTAAATACCTTAAGTTTATCATAAGGGTCTTTAGACCTTCGTATACTTGTGCGTCTTCCACCGTATCTACAAGAGCATTCAAACTAAAGGGCTTGCGCATCACCTCGATTATCCTTCTAAGCCTCCTAACAGATTGCTCTACTGTTTCATCTACAAACCCCGACGCAAAGATTATACGCTGCTGTGGATTTATTTGGAGAATTTTTTTAGCAGCTTCCAAACCGTCCATTCTTGGCATCTTATAATCCAAAATTACTACGTCAAATGAAGTAGATTCATTTAATCCTGCGGGATTAGTTTCCCCAGTATACTTTGTTAGGCAATCTTGGCCATCAAAACTCAATGTAACCGTGTGTTCTCTAGCCTCCAAAGCATCCTTATATGCCTGTAAGGTCTCCTCATTGTCTTCTGCTATAAGTATCCTCATATAAGACTGGTGAATCTAATTGTACATACTAATACTTAATAATTTTGCAGAAGTGCTAACGCATCCGTTATGCACGTAAAATGTGAAGCGTATTAACTTGAATGGGCATCCAAAAAATGGAGTTGTTCGGTATGGACCAAAGTAATAAAGTCCACTTGCCAGCTAAATTGTAAAATGAATGTTCCAGGTAATCGGTCGTCGATTCATTGCACAGCCTCAATACATGGAGCATTGTCTGTAGCCTTCATGGCGACATATACTCTGGTACTGTAATTTAGATCAGTGGGCTAAATGTAATTTTTCTAGACAGCTCCAAAATAATTTTGAAATCTGTTTACCTGTTGGTTCGAATCATCTAAAGATGATGGTTCCATCAATAAACCCATTATATCGGGTGAAACTAATTTTTTGCCGCTCTGCAGTAATAGAAAAGCCGAATATTATAGTATTTTTGATCTTAACAATTCATATTCATCTAAGCCTATTAAATATTTGGACCGACGAATTTCTGTGTTACCAGATGCGAGCTATAAGAGATCGGACCCCCTTATTTTAAATTAAAGTTCGACGCCTCTTTACAATTGTTAACAATCTAATTTTCTATATTGCTTCTACTTTGCAAATAGAAAGACATAACCTAGTCATCTCACGATTGTATTCGACCAAGTTAACTTTCATATGTCGTGATCTGTTTTAGGGATTGTAAATTTGAACGTTGCCCCTTTTTGATTTTCTTCGTCTATCCAAATTTCACCTCCATGAGCCTCAATTATGCCTTTGCAAATAGCAAGTCCCAATCCTGTACCACCATGTTTTCTGCTAAAAGTAGTATCCACTTGATAAAATTTTTTAAAAAGATTTTCTATCTTATCGGCAGGAATACCAATTCCGTTATCTTCTACTGCGAACAAGACGTAGGAATTAGGGTCTCCGGTGCGATGTATTAGACTATTTTCAACCCGGAGTATTATCTTGCCCCCGTTCTCAGGAACAAAATCAATAGAATTTTTTATCAGATTACAAATTACTTGTCCTATTCTCTTTGGATCACAATATACAGTCCCAGTTACGGATATTTCTGATACTAAATTGACATTCTTGGTTTTCGCTAGAGGTAACATCTCAGACATCGCTTGATCTATTATTTCGCGCACATCTATGTTAGTTTTCGATAACCTCAATCTTTCAATTTCGAGTTTATGAATATCTAACATGTCACTAACCAGGACTTCAATCTTTTCAACGCTTTTTTTCATCGTTTCAATTGCCTTGGTCTGCTTCTCATTTAAATTTCCCATGAATTCTGTCTTTAAGAGCATATCAGAATACAACTTTATGGGAACAATCGGAGTTTTTAGCTCATGACTAATCATTGAAATAAATTCATCCTTTGACTTGTCGCTCTCGATCAACGACTTATATGCTTCATTAAGTTCAGCATCCTTTTTTAGAATCTCTTCTGTCCTTGTCGTGATACTCTTTCTCATCTCATCAAATCGTTGGGCTAATTCACCAATCTCATCGGAAGTTCTAATTTCAACCGGTGCAGCGAAATCCCCTTTTGTTATCCTTCGTGCCGCATTATCTAATTCCGTTATGGGTTTGGAAATGCTTCTTGCAACAAAGAAAACAACAAGAGTTGAGATTGCTAATATCAAAACTGTTATTATTATAAATATAGTTCTCAAATCCAATACACCACCAAAGGCTTTGTCAGTTACCACCGCAGTAATCAAAAACATGCCATCGCCTTGGTAGTCAGGAAAGGACCTTTGTTTGACGGCTATAAAGATGCTGTCCCCGCCAGAAGTATCGAGATTTGGAAATATCCCATTTTCGACACTCTTTGTAGAATTGGTTATCTTCATAAAAATTGGTTGATCATGATAGAAATTCGTACTATCACGGGTGTTTACGCCAGCATTAGAGTACAAAATTGTACCATTTTTTGAAATAAGGTCAAATCTCAAATTTGGTTCAAGGCTGGAAACATTGTTACCGACGAGGGTTATTAATGGATAATAAAGTGCCAGATATCCACCTATTATACCTCCGTTACCACGTATAGGAGTAGAGATTTTAAGCCAGTCACTTCCATTCGGATAGAAGGCTGGTAGAATTTCTTCGTTAATCTTGCCTAATATGGATTCCTTAGAGGATGTGTAGGCAGATACATTGTCACCAACAGGTAACTTTGAGGTACCAAGAATCTCGTTCCCATTCCTGTCATAAACGAATAGGGACGTATTGGAGTTTAGGGACCCTTGGAAATCAATGAGAAATGCATCTTTCTGCTCATCGGTGAGGTTAGATCTCAAAATGTTGCTTATTTGGGTTGACAAGAACCTCAGATCTCTGATTTTTTCATGCTGTGCTCTCGAAATTTCATCCATCCAATTTACTGAGTCGTGTTCCAGGTGCTTTGAAACTTCAAGAATAAGTCCTGTAGAGAAGGCGTTGAGTGATGCTAGTGATGCTGAGATTAGGCTTGCAAGTACGAGCGAAAATATGATCGCAAAGAGCCTGGCTCTAACCTTCAATGAAATGAATTGAATCTAGTAGAGTATATGCCTTTTTCTCATAAGGATAATGAAGGAGCTTAGTAGATAAATTATCTCCTAATTATCCGTTATTATTTTATGTACGATCGATTCATAATTGAACGATCTTTTACGCTCCATTGTTAAGGAGCGACCCTTCCAAATGCTGTCATATTGTACTTGTCAACTTTATCAAATGCGACTACATCTAGGAGTTGGAATGGCATTACGTCTCCGGGTTTTAGTACAAATGATTGGCTTGAAACGAACTTGTCAGATTTGCCTAATACTACCCCATTATTGTCAAAATATACTGCCATTACCTTCACATCATGCACGCTGAAAGTATTGTTATTACTTATCTTGCCGGCTACATCGACTAAGTTGGTGGGTGATTTGTTTAGTGTGACTTCTTCGACTCGAAGGTTAATTCTATCACTCTTTGCAGCAATTGTAGAGTTAATCGAATTCGAAGAGTTTGCTATAGATCCTTGGGCATAAACTTGTGAACCAATGTCAATGTCAGGTACCAACATACATACCGAAAATAGTGCAGATATTCCCAAAAGTATGCTATTCGATTTCATTTGAAATTGATACTAATTTACTTTTATTTAAATCAGACGATATTTAAATCAGTTAGATCAGCAGCCGCAGAAAGCATTGAACGCAATATTCAACTACTCTACGGTTTCTATTAATTACATTTTCATAAACAAGGATTGTTCAGTGGAAGCTACATACTTTTTTAAACCATCTTTAATTCAAGTAATACTCCTCTAGTAATTACTAGCGGTGTTACATATGAAATATTATACAAATAGGCTATTGATTTACTTTAATGAACTCCTCTACTGATTATTAGACACACTTTATTTCTATAATTCTTTTTGAACTAATATCTACACCACGTTTCCTTTTAGATAATCGATAGATATGACAATCTAGGGTACGTTACTATTAATTAGTAATTCTATTTGTGAGCATGAAGTTTGACGTTAAGGATGTAGACTACGATCAAACGGAATTGGAAAGTGGTGTGACAAGTGCAATGAGCCTGATCAATATTCCACATGTAAGTTTTCCTATCAGTGCTAAGAGAATAATTTGGCCAACTAAATGATCAAGCCGTTCTAGATGATGTTAGATGGTTATTTATCGTAGTTTTCATAAGTACAACTGTCTCTTCTTATTTTATAAAGTGACCAATAGCATTTATGATGACCAAAGGAATATCTATAACGTGCGACAAATACAGAGAAGAACATGTTATAGGCCAACCAATTTTAACTTGAAAGTAGGTGTTTGGGAAAATAAAAATGGTTCCTATGCAACATATCGAGAAGCAAGGTTGTCTTCCTGGGTATGCAACATATGTGATAGTCCATTTGCGGCGTTCAAGGAACTTAAATATCACAAATCAGAATCTCACTCGTATTGACTGATTGAATGATTTGATTTTGTATTTTTGGGCGAATTAGTTTGTAAGTCTGAGAATATAAGTTCAGGGCAGAGTCACACAGATAGTTCCAGCATAGGCTGCCTATTCTGGGCTACAAACTATCAAATATTGGGAGAATTTTTCTCATCGATGCCTCAATTACCATACTTAAGCCTAAATAGAACTAGAATTTTCAAGTCGTACAGACTGATAATTCTGTATACTTGACAGTCAAATAGGTTAATTGATTCATGCATGTTCTGACTAATTGCGGATTGTTTTGATATCTGTCTTCTATCCACATGACTATTGGTGTGGCGGATCTATTTCTCGTAGGGAGAGTTTTTGGAAATCATATGTGACTCCAGTCGATTTGTAATCGAACATGGGGGAAGCCCAAGTTATTGCGGCTCCTGGTGCATTCGCATTACAATGAGTCATGTCGTTACCCCAATGACCTGAATCAACTAATTCTTCTACCTTCTGCCAGTGATTGTTATTATCTTTGTCTACATAGGATTCCAGCTTTACAGTTCCATCCGGAAGGTTGTAAACCACTCCCTTGAATCCCACCCACTTATTCATGATAGATCCTATTCCATTTTTGGTCGGAGAGAGGATATCATAATTTACATGCCACATCTCTTTTTTGTATTGAAACGTTCCGTCAAATCGAATATTATTGTGATACGCTGAACCACCACATCCGTTTTCAATTGCATTACTGTGCCTAACGCTCCTAGTTACGAATGAAATGCCATCGCCGCTACTACTGGAAGACACTTTGAAATAACCAGTTGCTTCTACATTCTTCCAATCAGTGGGTTGGTACCAGTACCCTTTCTGCGCCAATGCAGAATAATCGTATGTAGCCAAATTACTTCTCTGCTTATCGGAAAGCAATCCAGCACTCTTTGTATAAACATTCATTCTGGTAGTACCTGGCTTTAAATGCCAGCTACCATCGGAATTCTTACTTATCTCCGCCCCATTGCTGTCGAACTGGCCATCAACCGGATTATCTGGATTAAAGAACCAAGTCTCACCACCGTCTGCTGTAGGGTATATCATCTGCACACCATCATTACCTGGACTTGGTTGAGGAGGTGGAGGTGGAGGAGGTGGAGGAGGTGTATTGGAACCCCCATTGGCCTTGATATTCACATTTATTTCTTCAATACTGGCAAAAGTATTCTGAGTATTTCCATTGACAGTTATTCTGACGTATCTGGCACTCACATCACTAAAGTCATAGGATTCAGGATTGCTAGATGATCCACTGCTTTTAGTTTTAAGAACATCTTTGAATTTCTTATTGTCCTTTGAAATAGAAATGACAAAGCCATAAACACGAGCATCACCTTTATACCATTGAATATCCAAATTGCACACTGTTTTTGAATTTCCCAAGTCCAGTGTTATTGAAGAGGGGTTTTTCTGGTTAGACCATCTCGTCTGTGGATTATTGTCTATCGCATTCGAAGTTACATCATTCTTATAGTGTCCGGAGGCGGTGACCTTGGAAATCTTGGCTTTGGTACACTGATCTGCTGATCCGCTGGATACATTTGGTTGTTCAACGGGATTTATATTTTCAAGACCCGCGGTGTTCACTCTAAGGTCGGCTATAGTTGCATAGTTATTCTGAGTATTACCATTAACAGTAATCTTTATGTATCTCGCATCTACATCTTGGAGGTCGTATCTTTCAAATGATGTTGTCGTTCCACTGCTTTTTGAATCAAAGACATTCTTGTATGTTGACCCATCTTTTGAAACTGAAATAATAAAGTTGACATTTCTCTGATTCCCCTTATACCACGCTATATCCAGACCACACACAGTCTTTACCTTGCCAAGATCCAATTGCAACCAGGCACCCATGCCGTATGTAGACCAGAGCGTCTGTGGATTCAAATCCAAGACCGCGGAGGCAGGGAAGCTTTTATCCGATGCGCTTGCCGATATTCCAAGGATTTGTGTTTCATTACAAGATTCTATTTTCGTCTTAGCCGAGGATGACGCAGAGAAGGCTAATCCAATACTTGATGAAGAAATGAATAATATTGCAATAAGGAATAGTCCGAGAATACTCTGCGAATAGCTAACAGTTACTTTTTTCATTCTATTCATGTCCTCTGTATTGCAGAAATAATACGTGAGAAAGAGGGTATGATCCAAGATTGGCGCTATTGATTATATTTTCAATTGGCATGAACACTGCTGACTTTCTTACAGCTGTTTGCACGTCAGAAACATTCTTTCTTAATACTTATGCAAAGCCATATTTTGTACTGGTCTTACGATCTGAAATTCTTTAAGATAATTGTTTATTTTGTCTATCTATTATAGACATCTATAGGTAATAGTGTTAATGTTTATGAAAATAAATTATGGCTGATTGTTTCATCAAAATGACCCAAATACCCTAAAAAGTCAAAGTCAAGCCTTGAAAATGCAACATTCAAGTAAAAACAGAAAAAAATCCTTCTTAAAGTCACGTTTAGATTGTTATAAATTCCGAATTCATAGTGTCGCAAATGGCTTAGGGAACTCGATCATAATTCGAAATTAATGCGAAGAGAAGATATCAGGAATAATGGTTTTATTTGCAGTTGAATTCGACTGATGATCCAAAATTGCGCCTATCTCATTAGTTGCTTTATCTATGTTTACAAGAGCCGTATAAGTAACATATTTTCCATTGTCATAAATGGCTCTCAATTCAAGAGTACGTATTCCATGCAGGTTACCAAAACTAAATTGATGTTTTCCAATTTTGACCAATGGATTCACTTCGGTAGTGTCAGCGTCATAGTCAATTCCAAATGCATTCACTTCTCTAGGCATTTTAGTGAATTCAAATGTAAAAGCTTTGTCTGATGGGATTTTAACTGCAGGTTTGTAGTCATCTGCAAGACGTGGAAAGTTTAGCTTCTTAACTCCATCTTCATCTACAACCACAAACGGAAGCATCTCGTATGTGTGACCTCCATAGGATAGCAATACCGGTGGAACATCAGTTGTCGTAATGGCTGTAGTACTATTTGTTTGCCGCTTTGCTGGCAGTGCTGAGATATAAGGAGTATGGGTTCCTAATTGGGATATAATGAGAGTATC
This sequence comes from Nitrososphaeraceae archaeon, assembly GCA_022545895.1. Lineage (GTDB taxonomy): Archaea > Thermoproteota > Nitrososphaeria > Nitrososphaerales > Nitrososphaeraceae > TA-21. Next base: position 13,463 of record JAKEIK010000212.1, read on the forward strand.
GAATAGCAAGAAAGCTAATGCGAGAATTATATAGCGTCTCTGATCGCTCATACATTTTTTTTAACAAAAATCTGAAAAATATCTATGTCAATAGAAATTCACTACAGTAAACAGATTAGTGATCGTGATTTAGATGATTGAAATTAATATACTCTCATATCGATACGCTGCATTCACCCACTACAACCTGTAATGGATTTTAGAGGCTCATATATGGTCGATGGCATGAGTACCAATTAACTTAGCTTAGAATGCCATCTCTTTATTCTGTGAGTAATTCGATCGAATCTTAATCTTGTTTGAGGTTTATCATTTATGGATGAAGTAGGTTTGTTATTTATTATATCTACGCAAAACTCTTCATTGGTCTACATATTAATTAATACACTGTTAACTATAATGCAGAATAATCTCGCCGAAAAATTACAAAATATGTTAATTCTTGACATAATAACCTAGCTAGATTCATCTGTAGGGGTAATCAAATATTGGATAATTGATTACAATGTTGATTCTAGTACATAACTCATGACCATACTACAAACTAAACCAACCAAGGGCTTGTGAGCAATTATAAAGGAAACTACTAAGGCCAACACTGATACCTCAAATAGTAATTGCTAATTGACTTTAATCTATTTGAAAGCACAAGATAGTAATTACGAGTGTCGTGAGAAGAAGGTAGATCATTTAAAGAATTATAATAGAACCTTTTCAGGATCTGTAACGGTTGGCATCTTAAGCAAGAATACTGGGTCATTGGACAACAGAAAGATGGAGGATGGATAACTCTTAATTGCAGCTAAACATATTATATATAGTGAATAAATCCGAAAAGTGTATCCAACAGGAACACGCCTTGTGTGAAGGGGATATTATAGAAATTATCAACGGTTCAAAAACGACAAAAATTTGCGAATGTCAATGTCATAACAATATGTATCAACTAATTCGAAGGATGCAGTCAGCAAATAATCAGTATTGATGATCTGTCCAGGATATTAATTTAGCATGTAAAAGTATAGCATTTACGTGGATAAGGAAATTGATATACTAGCACAGTCAGGATATTAGATTGGTAACAGAAGATACCAAATCAAGTATTGCAGCATAGAGAGAAAGTTCCCATATTACAATGAGGAGAACATAGATAAGCCTCCTAGTATCTTCGTGCAATCATATTTGATCTTGATCGTTGGTTTTATTCATCAATTGCATGGTTTCATCATTTTTTTCAGCATTACGACTCTACGAGGAGAAAGTACATGTTGCCCATCCAATTTACCTTGATTTGTCAATCGACAATATAAGCACTTTATGAGATAGATGAGTACCAAGTTTGACACTTTACTTGAAATCATAAAACTTTTGAACTCAGATATCTAGGGTAATACTATAAGTGTGAGAGTATTTACAATATGTGGTAACTGCATTATTTGCGCCACTTTTCCTTTCAAATCCTCCTTGCTATTTTCGTGTATTTTCAAGATAATATCATACTGTGAACCTGTAATTTGATACACCTTTTCAGGTCCAAACTTTGCTAAATCCGAAATGACACTTTGTACGAATGCGTCCTTACACTCAATCAAGACAAAGGCTGAATTCATTGGTACTGGACATACTATGATAGGTAATAGAAACTAATAACCATTCTAACGTTGTATGAGACCACACTTGGAATAGAATGAACGGCAGAAGTGAATATGAAGATGGGGAAAAAAATTTGGAATAATTATGGCCCGTACTTGAACTTTGAATAAAAGCAATTTTTGCCAGAACTGTCCAATTCAAATCCGTGATCTCTATAATGATGCTTCATTGATCGGGCTATTGCTGGATCAAAGCCCAGCGCTACCGTAAATGCAGGGTTAGTTACTAAACTATCTTGACTGGTATCGCTACCCTTAATGCCTTCTATTTCTAATTCCAGGTATTCTGGTATAGTTAGCCACCGACGTTTACCTTGGATACCAAATTCTATTTGAGAAGATTTTATGCCTATGTTTTCTCCGATAAAATTAGCCGCCGTAGCAAAGAATCCCCCTGATTGACCCGAGAATATCTTTGATAAAGCATCAACTTGCTCTTGCTGTGCGCGTTGATCCAAGTAGAATGCGGCCTTCATCTTTGGTCCGGTAAACATGTTAACAGGTGCAACGAAAACGGCTACCGCATTGAGCCCATCAAGTTGTGTTCAGCATAATGACCTTTCTCTATATGCCATGCGACTGTAGCATTACAGTAGCCTTTATCAGGGTCTAACAAAAAAATGCATGAACAAGTCACAGTTACAGCCCTCAAAATAATCACCTTGAATTCAATCGAGTGAATTTTTGGCGGCCAACTTTGATCCTTACCATTTAGTGAAGTTATCAATTATAAGGATTGTTGTAACTAAAGTTTACTTCAATTCATACTGATGGATAAGATAGTTTTAATTTGTGATTGTATGCTAGGCTAACTAACTAATTTTATAAAGAAATGATAGTTTGAAGAGGGTAGGCTCATTTTACAAAATAGTGTATCTCTTTAGACTGGAAGCGACATACTGGTTCATTTAAGGCAGACAAAGTTGCAATATTTACTCTTCTTTACTTAGCATTAACGAGTACATGTGCCGTGAAATAAAGTAGTAATCCCTTTAGTCCCAAGTTGTCTCGTTTTTTGAACGCTTTATTGAAATTCAGATCTTGTTCCGTCAGGATTATATCTGTAAACTTTACCGGCTTCTTCATCGGCCGTTTTTTTGTGCGAACCATCACAGAAGGGTTGATTATTGCTTAGTCCGCACATACAAACCCATTTACTTTCATTACCTACTTTAATTTCCATTGGGCCTCTATCTTCTTTTCTAACTAATCGTGCCATTAAGAAAATAAATTAACTACTTAATATAAACTAAGTATGTAAAATTTACCCGACAACTGTATTTTCTGCAAAGTATGGTTTATCAAGTCAATTGAAAGGGTAGTAGGCGCTGCAAATTATTATCTAAAAGGCGATTTCTCGTCAGTCAAATTACCATGAAATCTGTAACTTCTCTTATCTTTGTCATCTTATCTTGTACTAATTCGTCATCCTGATGCCCAAGTTTGTTATCCTCAGTTAATTTCACTCTTATGTTGTAAAATCCGCATTCGTTTTTTTCCAATACCTGTACAACCTTAACATTTAGTCGTAAGTTAAGTCCAAAATCAAATACAAGTTTTTGATCGATTTTTGCCTGTTCGTTTAGCGCTTGTTGCATAATATATACTATCTAGAGGAATATATAAGATTTGTAATGATACTTCGGAGGATATTAGACATTCGAGGTATGATTGTCTGCCTATGCCCGATACAAACACTTTAAAGCAATTGTATGTATGTACAGTACGATGAACTAGAAGCTGGAACAGTAGCTTTCATGTTTCTGTTTCTCGTAACCTACACAACATTCGCTAATGCACAAAATGTGACTACAAATGCATCAAATGCTGTTGGAAATGCCAGCGCATCGGTAAACCAGACTGTCTCTGAACTAGGAAAGAATGCGTCAGATACTGGTGAAACACTCTTGAATCAAACAGGTGAAGTTGCTAAAAAGATAGTCGGTGGGGCGGCGAACGTACTTATTAATACAAGTGGAGAAATCAAGCAGGGAGTACGGGCCAAATAGTAGGAATAGCATAATCCCACTATCCATACTTTTTATTGGTTACCAACTGTATATCTTTTTAGAGGGTAATTGATGTCATCAGTTACTACCATTTAGAAAAATATTGCACTGCCAAGTTAATTAAAACCACAATTTAGTATTACCATTCTAAAAATGCGACATACTGCGATGTATACGTAAGGGAAGATATAAAACGTAAGGTTATCAATTTAGGATGCAACATGCCTTATTTTATTCTTACACCACATTGTTCCTGTATCAACGGAGAGCAATGTTTACATAGTTTTAGAAATATCAAACATTGTAAAAGTTATAGCCTTTATATAAGGTAATTCCCAACTGTTACTGGACAAAAAGGATGAATCTTGAATTATTTGCTACTGCATTTATGACGACCTCGTTATTGCTCATTGTTACTCACATCGTATTTGCTGTTCCCGTAACAGCAAGTACTCAGATGATTGACAAGGATGACAATGTAGTCGAGGTGAAAAGCATGATGATGCCAGAAGGTAATATGACCTTCGGATCATCCCTTGAGAACGCAAAAATGCATTTGACGGAAGCTTTAATGGATCTGAAGAATGGAGATACCAAAGGGGCCACAATGCAACTCAACATGACCGATCAAGCAATAAAGTTACATGAACGAGAATTGGAGAGCCTGTTGCTGACTATGAAAGGGAACAATATGACCTCATCTTCAGAGATGTTAAAGTCCCGTAATGAATCCACAATCATGAGTTGAGTCAAAGGAAGTCAAAAAGTACGATTTTCGCAAGCACTATATTAGATCACAGCTGAAAAAAGACTTAAATCATTTACCAAAAAAGTACAGATGTGACAGCGAGAGCAGATCATGGATATGTCAAATCCTTTGTAGCTGGAATAGTCGCTGGGGCTCTAGCCATTGGAATTTCACTCCTCGTAAGATCACTCGCTGGAGGACCGTTTCTTCCCGAACTTGCATCCCAAACATTGTTCTCACTTACGCCCGGAGAATTTGAATCACAAGCAGTAGAGAATTTTGGGCCCCTTGCTAAATATTCTGCTTTTATAGCCGCTCTCGTAATTAATTTTGTATTATACGGTCTCTTCGGAATCCTTGTTGACAAGCTTCACAACAAATTTCCATGGAAAGGCTATATCGGAAAATCACTTCAGTCCGCCTTAATAGTATATGTTATCTTGCTCATCATGGCCATTTCGCTACTTACTACAATCCAACTTAGAACTGGCGGTGGATCAATTTCGATTACTGTTCTGACAATTTCCCTTGTTTTGCCTCAAATAATCTTCGGGTTTATTTTTTCATCATTCTTTAGAGGTACCGGACGAATTTTGAAAAAACGTCCAGAGACAACATCCGAAACATCTGGGATGAACTCAGGCAGAAGGGAGTTCCTTCGCTTGGTTGTTGTCTCCGCAATCGCGTTTCCAATTTTGTTTTTTGGATTAAATCGTTTGTTTTCTGGACAAGGACAAGAACAACAAGAAACTTCTAGTTCGTCATCACTGCTAATCCCACAATCACTATCAAAACCGATTGGTTTCGAAGATCCCATGCTAGCAACACTCCTTGCTTCTGAACTAACTCCAACTTATCTTTTCTATAGAATTGATATCAATCCTATTGTACCCGTGGTTGATGAAAAAACTTGGAATCTAACGGTAAAAGGTCTAGTAGGCAATCCAATAACGGTCACTTATGAAGAAATGAAGTCGATGCCTTTCGTAGAGCAATACGCTACACTAGAGTGCGTAAGCAACAAAATAGGAGGTGACCTAATTGGTACGGCACTATGGAGAGGCATACGGCTCAAGGATCTGCTTGATAAGGCTAGAGTCATGCCAGGAGCAAAATATATCGTATTCAGATGTTCTGATGGTTATGATGTAGGAATACCCTTGGAAAACGGTATGATGGATGGGACCTTATTGGCTTATGATATGAATTTAGCTCCTTTAACCACTGCTCACGGTTTTCCTGTAAGAGCTATCGTACCGGGATTGTATGGAATGATGAATCCAAAATGGATAACAGAAATAGAGATTGTGAACAATGTTTATGAGGGCTATTGGCAGAGGAACGGTTGGACTAACACTGCAGATGTACATACAAATTCATCTATTGTTATTCCAGGACAAGCACCCATAAGGCACAGATTCAGAAAGTTAGATGAGACTCCAAATATAGTACCTAGTGAAAAGGCCCCAATTGCAGGAATAGCCTTCGGAGGGGATCGTGGAATTTCAAAGGTCGAAGTTAGCACAGACGGAGGTACCACTTGGAAATCTGCTGTTATCAAAGATCCACTTTCAAGATTTACATGGGTTTTATGGACTGCTGGATTTACTCCGACAGGTAAAGAAAATTACAATATAGTCGTCAGGGCAACTGACAAGACTGGACAAGTCCAAACTTCCGAGCTCAATAAACCATTTCCAGATGGAGCAACTGGGTACCATATGGTCAATGTTTAGAAATAGATGTTCTAATCTTGGAACGTGTCATTAAAGCCTGATTTGGAAAATAGCTAACAAATGATAGAATTATGGAATAAATCTGATAGAATTCGCCTCACAGTCTAAATTAGGGAGTCTATGAGCAAAATTAGCAATGCGGTCTCATTCTACTTTAAAATTTGTCATTTTTCTCATCACAATTCTAGTTTTGAGCATGACCCTATCGGCGTTGTTGCCAGTACATGCTCAAGAAGAGTTCAGACAACGTGAATTTGTAGAGGAAGGTAAACCTAGGCTTGTTGATCCTCATTTAAAAGTAGAACAGGTTACAGAAGGACTGGATACACCAACTACTATGGCGTTTTTGGGACCAAATGATATCTTGGTCTTGGAGAAAGATAAAGGAACCGTACAGAGAATAGTGAACGGCAAAATATCAGGCCAGCCTCTATTAGATGTTAATGTGGCAAACTCGGTGGAAAGATGTATGTGTGGGATTGCTATATCAAAACATAATTCTACGACTTTTGTTTTTCTTTATTATACCGAAATAAATGGGAAAGATGGTGAAGATAGACAGGGTAAAGAACCTATAGCAAACCGCTTATACAGATATGAACTTGTAGACAATAAATTGGTAAATCCTACGATCTTGTTAGATCTACCAGCCACACCAGGTCCTCGACACAACGGAGGTTTTATTATTATTGGACCCGACAACAATCTATATGTTCCAATAGGAGATATAGATGGCTCGTTTAGAGGTCCAGACTCCCAAACAGTTACTCAAAATTATCAGAATGGAATGGATCCTGATGGTAGAAGTGGTATACTTAGAATAACACAGGACGGCCAACCAGCTGGAACAGGAATTCTTGGAGATTCCATTCCTTTGAGATTATACTATGCGTATGGGATAAGAAACAGCTTTGGCCTTGGATTCGATCCTCTAACAGGTAATTTATGGGACACAGAGAATGGACCTGGTAACAGTGACGAAATTAATCTCGTTCTACCTGGATTTAACAGCGGATGGCAGGAAGTAATGGGTCTGGCAAATGATGAAAATGGATTTGATCAATCCGATCTGGTTAACTTTGATGGTAAAGGTGTCTATAGAGACCCAGAATTAGTCTGGCTAAATACCGCCGGACCTACCGCTGTATTGTTTCTGACTTCCGACAAATTGGGCCCTCAATATGTGAACGACATGTTTGTTGCAGATGTTCATAATGGTAGAATATATCATTTTGATTTGACTATTGATAGAACGCATCTCGTTCTACCACTCCCACTTGCCGGTAAAGTAATTAAGAATCCTAGAGCAACCGGACTTGATCAAATAATGTTTGGAGAGGAATTTGGTGGAATAACCGACCTAAAGATAGGACCAGATGGCTACCTATATGTTGTTTCTGTTGGGCTGGGAAAGATCTTTAGAATACTTCCAGCTTAGAAGGAATGGTGGTGGTGTGAAGCTGGATTGATGCCAAGTTGTGCCAGCTCTAATCACATTTTTTTGGATTCAAAAAATTGAAAACTTAATTTGTGAAGGCTAAAAACTTAAGATTTTAGGTTTGAAGTCGCGAAAACAGTACCAAACGGTTTTGAAGCGATTACTACAGTATCATAGTTATTTGCAATATTTCGTAGGAAATAATTTTGGGCTCCCACATTCCCCTTAAGCGTACCTAGATCCATCCCCGATTTTATATCTTCACCGTTCGTAAAATATACATGAAGATGAGGTCCATTAGTAATCATAAAGCGTTCAAATCGTAGGAATTCATTGTTGTTAACAGATAATATCTTTGAGCTATTACCTTCTTAAAGTAAATGTTTCATGTACAATAAATTCCATGGGTCTGTTACTTTGAATCTAGGATTTTTAGTTATTTATACAATCGATTTGGTCTAGATCTGGATGAAACTTGGAAAAAGCCAAAAATAGCTATATGGCGATAGATACTCGTTCTATGAATCTAAAGCGAATTGGACTTGAATTATGTACATGCACCTGGATAGAAATAATGACATGTGTGGGTGTAACCCTCTATTTACTCTATTTATCACAATTCTCCATAGCCATAATTACAATTGCAGTTTTTTCCCCGCTTATAGCATTTCATTTTGCTATCTCAAGATTAACTAAATTTGATGACTTATGCGTGAGTTGCCATGGTGTGAGAGTCTTGAGACCGAGTAGGTTGCCTCCTTCAATAAACTAATTCTCTTCATCGTGAAATAAATAAGACTATGATGAAATGGAGAAAACTGTATACAAAGTAGCACAATTAATTGTGTGAATACTAAAGAATTTTTATGAGTGCGACGTACTCGAATTTTGAAGTTCTTAATGAAATGGAGAACCAAATCCTATGTTTCTATTAGAAGTGGATACAATAAGCTAAGAGAAAATATAAAAATTCAACCACAAATCGAGTACGTTGATACTCTGGAATCTTACGGGAGGGTCTTGTATAGGGATGTCATTTCTTCTGTGGATATTCCTCCAAGGACCTCTTCTCACATGGATGGAATGGCGGTTATCGCTGCTGATATTAAATATGCCTCCTATTCTACCCCAATAACTCTCAACATCGTCAGAAACGTTGGATTGGGAAATGTCCCCAATTATCCGTTGTGTTCAGGACAAGCATCTAGAATACCCACAGGAGGGTATCTGCCTCCTAGAGCCGACACTGTTGTACCTGTCGAACTAACTCGAATTTTATCTAAAAACAAGGTGGTAATTTTTTCCTCTCTTTCGAAGGGATCTTTTATCTCTGCTTCCGGTATGGATGTCAAGAAGGGAGCAAAACTATTTCACAGGGGGGCCATACTAAGAGCACAAGATGTAGCACTGTTATCAATGGTTGGAATCACGAGAGTGTTAGTATTCAAAAGGCCTAATGTTGCAATAATTCCAACAGGGGACGAGCTAACCGATAATCCACGTGAAATAAATCAAGGAAAGATTTTCAATACCAATAGTCACATCATTTCTAGATTGATTCAGGAAGGCGGTGGAATACCTTTGGATTTGGGCGCGACGGCAGATAAAGCTGAAGAGATCCAAAAGAAGATGAAGTTAGCATTGACAAAAACGGATATTATCCTCACAATAGGTGGTTCTTCAATGGGAGAACATGATGTTGTAGAAGAATCGATAAATTCTATGGGTAGCCCTGGTATCTTGGTCCACGGGGTAAAGCTGGATCGTGGACGAGTTGCTGGAGTGGGAGTGATAAAAGGTAAAGCAATAATAATTTTACCTGGTCCTATACAGGGATCCGTTGGTGCATTTGTTGTGTTTGTTCAGCCATTACTTAGATTTCTGTCGGGCCTGCCAGAATTTAGTCGCATGGGAAAAAACTGCACCTTGGCAAAACGTTGGGAGGCACGCAATAAATTCCGCGACTTTGTCAAAGTGGTGTTTGTTCAAATAAAGTTAACTAAATATGGTAAATTTAAGGCCATTCCCGTAATTGGCGAAACTGCTGCTATGACTGTATTGACTAGAGCAAATGGATACATTCTGGTACCTGAGAAGACTGCCGCAATAGAGGCAGGGGAACAAATACACGTTAATCTACTTCCTGGTCTGTCATACACTGCCGGTTATCCTGTAGACTTTCTATAATGAATGAATGGTATTCAAATAAACATATTCATCACAAAATTAATCTAGACTACCTCAACTAGTAAGCCCTTAGGAATAAATCTACTTAGACGATTAAAATAAAATAAACTAATGGGAATGATAGGGCATTGTGGTTCATGGCAAATCGACACTAAAACATCCGTAACCTATTTTAAACAGCACTGATCGGGCTGATAACCAATGTTACTGAATGTCACTAGTGTCCATGTCCCTCCAACATTCTAAATGCATGTAATACACCTGGAAACAGCGAATCCATAGACTCGGAGACAGCCCTTACACTCCCTGGAAGATTAATAATTAATGTTTTCCCCCTCACTCCCGATAATCCTCTCGAAAGCATGGACAGTGGTAACCTTCTTTGACCATAAGCTCTAGTGGTTTCAGAAATTCCAACAACTTCTTTTTCTAGAACATTATGGGTCGCTTCTGGAGTAACATCACGAGGACCAAGACCAGTGCCGCCGCTCGTTAGTATGAGATCAACTCTCGAATCATCACAAAATTCCTTTAGATTGTGTTCGATAAGATGGACATCATCAGGCAATATTTTATATTCAATGACTTCAACACCATCCTTTAGTAATTTATCTACAATAGTTTTTCCCGATTTGTCGATTCTTTTTCCACTTGCAACGGAGTCGCTAATAACAAGTACTGCAGCCTTTATCTCTTTATTGCCATGTTCGTGAAAGTCCTTGATGCCGCCGCTCTTGCTCAAAAGCCTTACGGATCCTATTGAAAGAGTGTTGTCAACTGGTTTTAGCATATCATAAATAGTTAATGCTCCAATACAAGCCCCAGTTAGCGATTCCATCTCTACTCCTGTCTTCCATACGCTTTTTACTTCAACAGCAATTTCTATAGAATCTTGTCTTAGTAAAACTTCCACTAAGACTTGGTCTATTGGTATAGGATGACAATATGGAATCAAGTCCCATGTTCTCTTAGCCGCCATCGTAGCTGAAATTTTTGCAGCTTCTATAATATCGCCCTTAGGCGATTTTCCTTTTTTAATTAGTGATATGGTTGAGGGGTTGACTTTCAAGACCGCCAGTGCTATTGCTTCCCTGTAAGTATCGGGCTTATTGCTAACATTGAACATACCTTTGTTAACCTTATTTTCACTCATGAAGAGACACTCCAGTTACCCATTTATTTCCTGCCTCTGAATACTCTTTCTTCCAGATAGGCACACGAGTTTTAATATTATCAATTCCATATTTGCATGCCTCAAATGCCTCATTCCGATGTTCTGAGGACACAGCAACTGCAACGCTTATTTCGCTTACTTTCAAGGTTCCAATCCGATGTGTCGCAGAAAATTTTATTATATTCCATTTATGTAATACTTCTCTTTCGATTTCTGTCATAATATCTTCAGCCATTTTTTTGTAAGCCTCATAGTATAGTGCTGAAACATGATCGTCTGAATCATGGTCCCTTACAGTTCCCACAAATAGTGTAATTGCTCCAGCAGAATTATCGCGGATATCAATCAAAATTTTGCTCAGGTCAATAGCGTTATCTGTTATTAGAATCAATATTTAGCCACCACTGACAGGAGGTAATATCGCAATTTCATCAAGATGTGTTACTGGAAAATCTTCACTTACAACCCTGTGATTGACAGCAAATACAAATGGGACATTAACCACATCAAGTGAAGGATACATTTTAGTTATTTTCTTCTTTAGAATTCCTACCGTGGTTCCAACAGGCACCAGTAGAGTCATCTCGCTTTTACCAACAATTTCTGTTGAGATGCCAAATAATTTTACTTTTATCAAATCATTTTCTTTATCATCGGAAGTAGTTGTCATGCTTATGCTATCCCCCTATTGTGTGCATCAAATTTAGTGAAGGTTTTAGACTTTTAGTTTTTATCATCTTAATTATACCTTCGGGTTTGTTACTCATACTATCTATAATGTAGCGTCCAATAACTTCATCTGTTGCTCCACTTCGCATAATCCCTTTCAAATCGCGGCCTGGACTTTCAAAAAGACAAGTGAGAAGTCTACCATCTGAGGTTATTCTTGCTCGATCACAATTACCGCAAAATGGTTCTGTAATTGAAGGGATAAACCCCAGGATACCTTTGCCGTCTATAAAG
>JAKEIK010000213.1 GCA_022545895.1 Nitrososphaeraceae archaeon
ACCAAGGGAACTGTGGAGAGTAACATGTTCGAAGGACTTGCCAATAAGCGGTAATATTACGAACTAGACAGGCAATGAGGATTAATAGTGGTTCATCCTATACAAATTTTGTAGCAATAATGTATATACCTGTCATCAATAGAGCAGGAGCCATTATTCCTTGGTAACTACTTAAAATTGCTCAATCCAGGAAGAAGTGAAAAAAGAACATATGAACATTAGGCGGATCAAGTTAATCTAATGATAATTCGCCAGAGCGGATTTATAGACACAAATATAGTATATTGACATCCATCATTGTGGAAATCTTTTAGTTCCCACTCTGGTATGTGCGCTGTACCAACATTTAGAATCGATAATTAGAAACCACAATTTACAAATTTGGATCATTTTACTAATTGCTGTGGAGATTGACATACGTGGCAAACCGATCTATACCCCAGTTTGTCGATGAGTGTAACCGATAATACAATTCGTTAGAATCTTAGTCTTCCAAGAATGAAGAAAGTCGTTCAGAAATTCTAGGAGATAAGCCCAACAATACAAAGTGAGTACCAAACCCTACGATCACACCAGCGATCAAATTAGTGGTGTGCAAATAAATTCCAAGGAATATCACTAAAGGTGGCAATGCAAATATCATAGCGAGGCCTGAGCTCACCCAGATCGACTTTGCAAATGCGTCTGAGGTCAAATTCATAGTTTTTCGTCGCAGAAAGGTTAATCCATTGTTTAACATATGCATTCTTTCAATATTTTGTTCCTCTCATGTCAAATTTATAAATATACATTATAAATCTGTGCGTATAAATCGTAAAAAAATGTAAATATTATATTGTAGGATAGTTAGACAACAATATGAATGGTCATCGTTATTTTTTAAGATGAATATTTAATAATTTTATCTAACTGACATGAAAAATAATAAAATTATTGTGTAGTAATTGGGTAGATAATCTAAGAATGACGAGCGGAAAAATAGTGATTTGGAATATGTACAATTCTGTTAGATAATGTTAATAATTACTAAAAGCTTATCATGGTTTATGGAATCAGTTCAGTTGCAAGATAAAATAGATTCCCGACTGGAGATGCTGCTCAATTTATTTGAGAAAGAGGTGAAACCATATGACAGGCTATCATCGATATTTTTCTTACTTACTCCGGTAGGGGTAATTTTGTCAACGCTGTCCCCAGTTCCGATTATGCTTTACGTTTTCCACATTAATCCATTTGCTGCGATGGTATCAGGCGGTATCGTTTTCTGGATTATTGGTGGGATCGTGGCAACTTTAGTAGTAACGAGGGTTGCGATACTTTTTTTTGACTATCGGAAACACCAAATCTCTAAACTGAAATACAAACCGTTAACAGGAGTATGTATGTGCGATCTTAGTCAACTGCGTTCTCATTTAAGTAAGATGGAAAAAACCAATTTCCCTGCGGAGCGATTAAAACATAAGCGGTTAGTGGATTATTACCGAGAACGTATTGGATGGAATGGTGAAAGATTGAATTCAGGAAGGCTGGCACAAGATTTACTCTGAAGACTACCAATAGTACGACATTCATAATTTAGGCAGGTTAAATCTTAGAGGGTCTCTAACCAACTTACTATGGAGTCCACAACTTGGCGCCGGTCTGATTCAGTATATCTTTGATCGTTTTGATTGAAGAAAATGGAATGGTAAAACCAATGATCACAATCAAATAATTTCAACTGTTTTTTATCGCTTTTCAATAAGTCATAAAAACCAACAGATAATTCGGAATAGACATTCGAATCCTTCTTGCCATGTAGAATGAGAGTGGGTTCAGTGATACTTGATAGGAGTTTTACTTTTGTATTCTTGAATCCAATAACATCTACTATATACCTATATGAATAGTAGTAGTTTATTTCGGGATCTCGCATCATAAACTGAATCTCCTCAGTTTTCAGAATAGAATCCCGTACAACTTTCGTCG
>JAKEIK010000214.1 GCA_022545895.1 Nitrososphaeraceae archaeon
AACTTTGACGTACGCAAGCTTGGGTTCGATTTCAAAGTATCAACTTATTTAAACTATATTGTGCAATTAAGGGACTGGTAACGTTATTGAAAAGAAAAAAGTAGATGAAAAAGAACACTAATTTTTTTCTTAAATTAAAAGTTGCACTTCTGATCAGAGTCTTTCTAATAGGAACACCGAATTGATTTAATCTGGTACTTCATTCAACAACATTTCAATTTCTTCCTGAGTTGGTTCATCTTCTCGTTCGAATTTGGGACTACTAGTCCGCTGGTTACGTCAATCCACAAGCGTCCGGATTGATTGGCTTTCATCAAATAGTGAGTTAGACCCGCCTTGAGAAAGTATCAAGACTGAGAAAATAAAATATGAGATCTACTCTCTATACTCGTAAGGTATTCGTTTAATACACCTATTTTCTTTTACGTCTTGTTTTGCCAGACATGCTTGCGTTGCAAACTGCATATGGGTTAACCTTCTTACCTGATTTACGTTTGACTTTCTCAACGCAACTGTCAAATTTTTTTGTATTAAGACCCTTTTTTACTCCCCTTGGCATTAATCTTGATAATGCAACATATTTAATTAAGATTCAAACTATTTATGAATCCCTTAATTGAGGACTTAATCATTAGTAATCACCAAATGAACTTGACCTGATGGAATCTCATTTCTTAAATCATTAGTTTTAGGATGTTATTGTGTAAAATTTTATTCCTGGTTTATTTCTAATTCAATCCTTTCTACATAATAATTTTTATATTTAGAATTTGACAGTGAGATTGGGTTTAGGACAAGAAAACATACTATAGAGTAATTAGAGTTATGATCCATTCTTAACCTATGTTGAGCTTAGATTCATGATGAGCGATAGGAAAGAAGACAGTGAAGATATTGAAAAAGCACAAAAAAATCAAAGGAAAATAGGAGCAGCAGAAGACGACCCAGAGACAACGGGGCCAGCTGAAAACCTCCGGGAAGAAGCTGCCGAAATGGTAGATAAGGATGAAGATTCAAGAGACCCTGCTTAATCATCCCTTTTTTTTCTAAGAAATCCTCGTCAAATTATCAAATAGTTCAAAGATGAATTGTGTTAAAAATCAATCAATTACTAATCAACAGTACTTAATCAGATATAAAGTGGATTCTGACAAAATAATAATGGTCAAGAAATTACTTCATACAATACGAATTAACAATAATCTGTGATATTAATTGAAAAAGTAAATGACTAACATATGCTACGTACCAGCTTATAGATATCAATTAAAATATCCAAATAACGGATGTAGAATCGTTGTCTGTTGATGGAAAAATAGCAATCGTAACGGGTGGAACGACAGGACTTGGATTAGCAATTTCAAGAGGGTTAGCTAGAAATGGTGCGACCGTAATTATTACTTCTAGGAAAAAATCCAAATTGAAAAAAGCCTGTCATTTGATTGATAAAAATTGCTATGGATTTCAATTAGATCTTTCCAAAAAGAACAGTATAAGCAAATTTATCGAAAACATTTCAAAAGACGTTCGCCATGTTGATATTCTAATAAATAACGCTGGTTTTCCATTCAAACGGGAAATTTGGTTTAAAAACATACATGATATCTCAGAAGTAGAATTAATGAATATTCTTCAAGTTGATTTGATTGGTTCTTTTCAACTAACAAGAGAAACATTGAAGATCATGATGAAAAAAAGAACTGGAGTTATTATCAATATTGCTTCAACCCCTGCCATATCCGGTCATATTTGCGGTTCTCCCTACTCTATCGCAAAAGCAGGATTGATTAGTTTGACCAAGCATATAGCATTAGAATACGGACGATATAACATCAGGTCGTATTCGGTTGCGTTGGGTGATATCTATACAGATAGTATGCGTAGATCACTTTCAAGAAGTGAGTTAGTCAAGGCCAAAAATGAAAATACAATGAAAAGATTGGGTCAACCTGAGGAAGTTGCTAAAAGTATTGTTTCCATTGCCGGTGAAAATTTTTCCTTCTCTACTGGTAATACTATTATTATTGACGGGGGCAAAGTAATAATTTAATACGTGAAGTTATTTTTTCAAAGCTCCATATCCAAATTCTGTCTAAATATATCGAGGGTTCCAGGTCCACATCTCCATAGTAATTATTTGCCGCTACTATTCCTACTTTGACTTCTACTAAAATTATCTAATGATCTTTCTTATCAGGGCAGAACGAGGACGGGCTCAAATATGTTTCCTCTTATTTACATCCAATAAAATTCTAGTTTAAAAACTCTTACGTGCCGATTGAATATTCAGTCGTATCCCGACGCCTGCGAACTATTGGTATAGATTTCGATTTTTATTTTATCTGGGTCTAAAATAAAAAATGACTCCTTGTTAATTTTGTTACCATCATCTATTAAAACTTCTATTTTCATACGCCGCATTTGTTGTAATAATCCTTCAAAATTTTGTTCGGATACCAGATATCTTTACAAAAGTTGAAGGAAAGAGGCTTTTTGACGAGTGAAAGCTGATAGTTGATTGGATAGACACCCGACCTCTAAATTTGTAATTCTTTCTTATTTTTTATCATTTAATTGGTTAGCTATCCTTACAAAATGATTTAAGTTTTGCATTAGATCCTGCCAAGATTTATCACCCATTTCTAGTCTGACCTGACGTTGAACATCGTTCCAGAGAGGAATCGCTTTAGCCACGGCACTACGTCCTTTGTGAGTAGCCGTTACAATTCTGGTTCGCTGGTCGTTTCCTGATGTGATCTTGATATATCCTTGTTTCACTAAAACAGATAGATTTCTTGTAAGGGTAGTTCTATCCATTCCCTGTTTCTCAGCGAGTTCTGTAATTCTTATCGATTCAGTATTGCATATGACGTCAAGTACTCCAAGTTGGGTTGACAGTAATCCACTTGATTTGAATGCATTGTCATATAGTAAAGTTATTGCTCTAGAAGCTTTCCTTAATTCACCACAAGTACAAGTCTCCCCAAGCATACCTTCCTTAAGTATCACGTTAATATTTTGTTCCTTCAATTCCAGACTACGTTGATATACACATAATATAAATAAAAATGTTTGTGACTATTGTTAATTCAACAAAGTTTTAATTAAATTACGTGTAGATACACTTATAAGAGTGTATATACACCTATAATGTTATGACCGAGAATTTAGGTACGAAAAAAGTGGCATTAGTGACAGGTAGTTCCTCTGGTATAGGTTATGAAACAGCATTGCTTCTCGCAAGAAATGGATTTGATACGTTTGCAACTATGCGAAACATGAATAAATCTAAAGAAATAACAGAAGTTTCTAAAAGAGAAAACCTTCCAATTAGAGTGGTACAGCTGGATGTCAATGACGATAAATCAGTCACCGATGCAATAAACAATATCTTAAAGGAAAAGAAATCAATTGAAGTTGTAGTTAATAATGCAGGATATGGATTAATAGGAAGTGTTGAAGACAGTTCATTAGATGAGATAAAAGCACAATTTGAGACTAATTTTTTTGGGGCTATCAGAGTGATGCAGAGGGTAATACCCATAATGAGGAAACAAAGAAGTGGGACGATAGTTAACGTAAGCTCAATTGCCGGACGCATTGGTTTTCCAATGGGATCAGCCTATGTTAGCAGCAAATTCGCACTTGAGGGTCTGAGTGAATCAATCTCATATGAGTTGAAACAATTCGGAATCAAAATCATATTAATTGAACCAGGCGTAATTAAAACAAACTTTGCCCTTGTAACGCCAAAGAAGGCAGTAAATACGAATTCATCATATTCACATTTAATGAACAAGTTGGAAGAAAATCTATTTTCGACAATCGCAAATGGAACATCTCCAAAAGAAGTAGCGACAGTAATATTTCGATCAATAACGGAAGCAAGTCCAGAGCACAGGTACTTAGTTGGTAATGACGCGGTAGAATTGATTAATGCGAGAAAGAACAATACAGACGAAGAATTTGAAAAGATAATTGTGGGGAATCTTTTAAAATAAGAACATGAACAAAACTATAAAATTCCTCATGTTTCCCAGTCGATGGTGGAAGGGCACAAATTTATAAGTACAGTATAGAGTCATACCAATAGTTTAGTTACTCCTAGATAGTAACCATAAATTTTTGAAAATATTTTTACTATAATATTCGATAAATTTAGTATTTATCAGCAATATATCCACCATAGTTTTAGTAAATATTTGTAGACACACTTATAAGAGTGTATATACACCTAATAATAATATGCCCGAAGTAGGACGGAATGAAGTAACAATTAGTCGTCATGCATGGTTCACACTAGCAATACTCAGTAGTACGTTATTAGTAGTATTTTTCTCAGAGACTATGCTATTGCCGGCCATACCAGAAATAATGAAAGATTTTGGTATATCGTATGGAACTGCAGCGTGGATATTCAGCGCATATTTGATTGTAGCTGCTGTTATGACTCCGATTGCGGGCAAAATGTCGGATATCTACGGCAAAAAAATAATCCTGATAGTATTACTGAGTATGTATCTAATTGGAATAGTTGCTGGAGCATTTGCAAACAACATATCCTTTCTATTAGCCAGCAGGATAATTCAGGGCTTGGGATTAGCAGCAGTTCCCGCGGCATTCAGTCTTCTAAGAGACACATTTCCACCGGCAAAGCTTGCAATTGCGGTTGGAGTGTTTGGATCGGCATATTCTGCGGGCTCGGTAGTAGGACTGTTAGCAGGGGCAACGATTATCCAACTACTGGGATGGCATTCAACATTCTTTTCAATAGTACCATTTGTGGTTGTCGTAATAATTCTGATCTCCAAATTTGTAAAGGAAAATAAAGACGAATCAAGATTCCATGTTAGGATACAAGAAGGTAGTGACAAAAAACAAGTATCCTCTCCCATAGATTTGAGGGGAGCCCTAGTGCTTTCTCTCACAATAATTTCGTTTCTAATGGCCTTAACGCTAATAGAAACAGGAATAAACTCTACAAATTTGCCTCAAATTGAGGCTGCGTTTACAATTTCTGTAGCTTCCCTGGTCACCTTTGTAATAGTAGAAAGAAGAGTAGCTTCTCCCTTGGTAGATTTGAGATTGCTAAAAGACAAAATTCTCCTACCTTCATACATTATAATGGTAGCGACCGGAATTACTATGTTCATGATATATCCTGCTATAGTTCAACTTGTCAGAAGTCCAGTACCCATGGGTTTCGGAGGTAGTCCGGTAGATGTCGCAAATGTGCAACTGCCGTTCATGGTTATGTTTCTTGTCTTTGCGGCCATCACTCCAATGATTATATATCGGATAGGAAAACTGAATCCTATTATCTTAGGTACGGTAATAAGCCTTGCAGGATCGATTGGACTACTTATGTTTCATTCAACAGAAATAGCTGTATCCATTAACCTGGCTATTATTGCATCAGGTCTTTCTATGTCAGTTACTTCTGTGTGGAATATCGTCGTTTCATCATCTCCAAAATTATTCATTGGAATTTCTGTAGGAGTAGGCGCTCTGCTGTTATTCCTTGGAATGGCAATTGGTCCTGCTCTAACTGGAGTGTATTTAGAGGGTAAACAGACAATTGATGGTATTCCAGGAGCCTATCCTTCGCCGGAATCATACAATCTAGTATATCTTACCTCAGCAGCATTATCAGCTATTTCACTTATCTTTGTGTTCTTACTCAAGAAAACGACAGGGAAAATGCAACTCAAATCAGCAACAACAAAGTAATCAACTACTGACATTCGGGGCCTTGAAAAGAGAAGAGATATTATTATCGAATTAACAAAATGGTAATGAGAAAGCCCAGATAATAAGTCATAATTGCCCAGTTATCGTACCGCCCATCAGAAATGGAATTTGTCTTTTAAGGAAGACCAAAAAGGCAAAACAAAAGCAAAGAGAAAAGAAATAATTAATCCAACCGTTATAACTTTTATTGACTATTAATTATACACGAAAATTTTAAAATGATAATAATCTTAGAAAAGCGGAAGATTTCAGAAGACGTGAGACACAAGTTACTTAGAAAAGGGCTGTCATTAATTGGAATGTCGGATAAAGATATAATATTCAGAAGTTAAAATCTCGTCTCCTTTAAAATGGACTTGCTATAAGTGCTAAACCGATCTAAATTTCATATTCGTCCCTTAACCTTGAAAAAGGTTCTGGATCTATGGAGTCATTCTAAACCTACTTTTTTTTAGTTTGGGTTTACTGCAGCATAAGATGACTCCTAACATGGTAATCCTTTATCAAATTTAATGGACTTGTGTATGACTGCTATTCCAGGAAACTAGTTAGAGTTAACGAAAAGAAAAGCCTTAACCGAAGTTATGAAACGCCAAAAGGTGGTCTCCTTCCTTGGCTATGTTCGACCGACTTGTGGTAGCTCAACATTTCAGGAGTCTCAAAATTCCTAGCACATATCTCACATCTTAGTTTCTTTGGCTTTACTTCTGCAGTTGACATTTCCATATTAATATGGTAAACATACCAGATAAGGTTTTTTGATAAATCAAAAAGCAAAAAACAATAAACAACCTGTCGTGGAAAGAGAATATCAATCAAAAATCTAAATACCCAGTTGGTAGAACCCTAGTACATGAAGGGTTCTAATCCCGAGGAACCCTAGAAAGTAGAAAACTTTAAAGATTTACAGCCTACTCTAATACCAAGAATCCCCGTTTAGAACCGATAGCATCATGAGTACTGATTTTTAATGCTAAAATATTATTTCTCCCGAAAGTTGATAAACTATTTTATGAGCCCGTCGGGAACCATACTGTTAACAATTAGGATCCAATTCATATGATCCGTGCTCCGATCAATTATTATGCTGCCTATACGATCCTATTAAGAGCCTAATCTGATCCTCTTTAATACTTATAAAGAATTAGTCCAGTTTCATTCTTTGGTATAGCTTCTTAAAATGATGATAGGAATTAGAATATCTTTCGTCAGCAAGCATATTCTGAACGAAGGTATCTTGATAATATTGGATCAATGTGGGTTTCATATATGCTATCATTCTTCTATCTGTGATCACTTTTGTGTTGATAAGAAAAGATAACCAGTCTACAGTATTCAATATCCGTGAATAGAGTTCTTTCCTCCCTTGATCATCCTGAGAGCTTGAAGGTAACGTGGACAATTCTCGATCCAGTTGGCGGAGATCGTTAAAAATAGTTTCTGTTAGTCTAATTTGGTCTAATTCCTTAGAACGCTTGAACGTTATGACTGTATAAACCAGTGCTACAGCATATATTAGTGCAACAAGTATCTGGATATAATCCGAAGATGTTAACAGCATTTAAATTCTGGAGATCCAATCACATTTTTATTCCTTCGGATTTCATCGCCGATCGCTGGTAAGAATTATCAAATGAAATATGTTTTTAATTTTCCTGGGTTTTAGGGCTCATCGGGATTCGAACCCTGCATGTGTAAAGGGTTTGTTGATTTGCTATTTAGCTCTTTCTATTGAGCAGTTTTAACTATTGACTAATCTAACCTATGAATATTGTTTACAATAGCAGCACACTACACATCATTGTGAGTTAGAGTGTAGCTCCTGTTTG
>JAKEIK010000215.1 GCA_022545895.1 Nitrososphaeraceae archaeon
GGCCCCATTTGAACTTGTTTAACATTAATTGGGCCACATCTTTAAATCCCATAATATAGTAACAACCGGATAATGCTTCTACTGTAGATAATCTTCCCAATTTAGAATAATTAATGGGATTTCCTGCGAGGAGAGAAGGGACCCTTCTTAGAATACCTTTGTTAGTGAATCTACTGATTTTTAGCACAGATTCAGCTAGATTCCACGAGCAATCTATACCGCAGATTGATGTTGCCATACTACTATCAGTCTTACAAAGAACACGGTTGGCAAAAGGATTTAAAACTATCATATCATCTGCTAAGGATTTGATAGGACAAGCCAATCCTGTCTTCACTAATCTAAGAGCTGTGCACTTCTTGGGATCATCTTGCTTCAACAAAAGTACATAAGCTCGCACAGGCTTTATCATGAGTACCCGGGATAATAATGCACTGTATACGATGACAAATGAATGAATGTAAATGTGTAGTTAAGATGACGATCTCATGATATTTTAGCTGCTCATTTTATACATAGGGTGCAGTAAATCCAGAATTTTACGATTGACAAATTTGAACGTGACCACATCACCTTTCTTGCAGTGAAGAACTAAATCAAATCTAGTGATTATATGAGGTTAACCATCTGGATCCATAAATCCAGTCACCATCCAAAAATCAATTCAGCAATAAGTGCTGTCATCGTAACATTAAAAGTCTCGTACGTCCGTATAGGGGCACTGTGACAGAAATTAATAAGATTACTGTTTTGGGCTCAGGTATAATGGGTCATGGAATTGCCCAAATCTCGGCGAAGGCTGGATTTGAAGTAACATTGCGTGATGTTGATACGAAATTTCTTGATAGTGCGATGAGTAAAATAAAGTGGTCACTTGACAAACTTGTAGAGAAACAGAAGATTACGCAGGCTGAATCTGAAACTATATACAGCAGAATACACCCTGTGGTTGATCTGAAACAAGCCTTAAGTGGGGCAGATCTACTTATCGAAGCCGTACCAGAAGACATGGAGCTCAAGAAAAAGGTCTATCTGGACGTTGATAAACATTCAGATTCAAAAACTATCTATGCTTCGAATACTAGTACGTTGCCAATTACTGAAATTTCTTCGTTAACCAACAGGCCCAACAGGTTCATAGGCCTTCATTTTTTTAATCCACCCCAGCTTATGAAACTTGTAGAGGTCATCCCTGGTATTACTACAGACCAACAAATTATCAAGGTTGGAATAGATTTTGTGAAAAGAGTCGGAAAAGAACCTGTACTGTGCAGAAAAGATGTTCCAGGATTCATTGTAAACAGAATATTTATCCCTTTGATTCATGAGGCAGCTTATTGCTTAGATAGGGATGGTCCTTCAATGACGCAATTAGATTCTGCAGTTAAATTTAGGCTATCATTTCCGATGGGCATTTTTGAATTGGCTGATTATACGGGCTTAGATGTAATCCACAAGGCAACTTCGGAAATGTTTTCTCGAGACAAAAAAGTTATATTTCCTCACCCTAGAATCAAAGAACTTTTTGATCAAGGAAAGTACGGAAAGAAATCGGGATCTGGATTTTACTCCTATAGTGGTGAGCAGTATGAGAGAGTTTCGCTCTCTGAAGAAGATTCAAAAGCATATAATCCGATAAAGTTATTGGCCGTTGCGTTGAATAACGCGGCGTGGCTCATTACAAATAAAGTCTGCACCTTGGAAGACCTTGAAATTGCCTTGAAACTTGGCATGGGTCTGAGAAATCCATTGTTCCGTACAGGAGAACAGTTTGGTATAAAAGGGGTCGTAGATACACTACAGGATCTGCATGCGAAATACGGGGACTTTTATAAACCAGATAATTTTTTGTTGTCCCTTCGATAGTATATACCAAAGGCAATAATTACTGAGACAGTGATGAAATTTCGATCGCCGCACACAATATTCTATTTTTTACTACTCTTGACTATTAATTGAACTGCACTTTCCGCATCAGTAGCTGCCAATATAAGTATTCTTTTTCGTTCATCAAGGTATTTGCCACTATAGATTTTTGCGGGTCCTCCCGTGCTGGGAATGGTGACTATTGTTTTTTTAAGCATATAGCCTACGCACAGTTCTAAGAGAGTCCCAACACCTCCACCTACGACAATGATGCCATCTGCAGAAGTTGCCACAATAAAATCTCTGGCGTAACCAATTCCTGAAGCAATAACAATATCACAAAAATTGTTGGCGTAAGCAAAATCCTCTTGTGGAATAACTCCGATAGTTAGTCCCCCATGTTCCTTTGCACCTTTGCACGCATTTTCCATCACTCCTCCAAGACCTCCACAGATGAGAGCTGCGTCCGCCTTTGCTATCTCTCTTCCAACTTGATAGGCTATCTTATCTGTTAAAGAATTAGACTTATCACTATTATAGCCAATGACTGCGATCTGAAGTTTTCTCACAATTAGAATTCATGACTGTTTTTCTTATACTTTCTGATATAGTTAAGATTACTAAATAAAAACTAAATAAAATACCCGTTGCTGCTTACATAGTTAATTTTAAGCACTAGAAACTTGTAAACTGAACTAAATCTAGATAAATCTAGTGTCTTTTTGTTGAAACTTGTGAGTTCCAATTTTTAAACTAAAAACAAACAATAATCTTACTAAAGTGATTTATCCTCTATTACACAAGTCTGAACAACAACAGTTCTGATAAAGTAATATATGGTGTGAATTGTCACAAATTGGAATGAATTATAGGATCAAAGACATCTCGCTTGCCGAGAATGGGAAGAAAAAAATTGATTGGGCCGAAGTTCATATGCCTGTTTTGGTTAATCTACGTAAAAGGTTTGAAGCCAAGTTGCCATTGAAGGGCATAAAAGTGGCAGGATGTCTTCATGTGACAAAGGAAACAGGAGTTCTGATTCGAACTATAAGGGCTTTGGGAGCAGAAATTGCGTGGTGTGGTTGTAATCCCCTAAGTACCCAAGATGATGTTGCAGCATCCATAGCCCAAGAAGGAATTTCGATTTTCGCAAGTAGAGGTGTTTCCAATGAACAGTATTATGACGACATCCACTCTACGATGAAGATCAGACCTAACATCACTATAGATGATGGTGCCGATCTGACAGTCGAGATGCATAATGATGGTTATGTTCAGGATGAGCCTGTGTACGGAGGAACTGAAGAAACGACGACCGGTGTGATAAGACTACGTGCCATGCAAAGTGCAGGAAAATTGAAGTATCCTGTTATCGCTGTAAATGATGCCGAAACTAAACACGATTTTGACAATGTCTATGGTACAGGTCAATCAGCGCTTGATGGCATAATACGCGCAACAAATATTCTCATTGCAGGAAAAAATGTTGTGGTGGCCGGTTACGGACATGTGGGAAAAGGGATATCTAAACGTGCAGATGGTCTTGGTGCAAATGTGGCGGTCACAGAAGTTGATCCAATATCAGCTTTGAAGGCGAAATTAGATGGTTATGGCGTACTGCCTATGAATGCGGCAGCAGCTGCAGGAGATATTTTTATAACTACTACTGGATGCAAAGATGTGATAACAGGTCAGCATTTCGGGAAGATGAAAGATGGTACACTCTTGGCAAACGCAGGTCATTTTAATGTAGAAATCTCCGTAAATGATTTGGAAGCCATGTCTGTTTCTATTAAACAGATTAATGACAACAATCAGGAATATTTACTCAAAAATGGAAACAAAATATATCTTATTGGTGAAGGCAGACTCGTTAACCTTGCTGCTGCGGAAGGACATCCATCTGAAGTAATGGACATGAGCTTCGCCAATCAGCTCCTTTCTGTTTTAAAGTTAGCTAATTTGAAAGGATCTCTGTCACCAGCTGTTTATGACGTAGAGAAATCTCAAGATCAAGAAATTGCTAAAGCTAAGTTAGAGTCCATGGGTCTCCAAATAGATGTTCTTACGCCAGAACAAAGGATTTACCTTGAGGGTTTCGGCGAAGGAACTTAGTATGATGATGCATTAGTCATCACATAAGTGTGTGTAATAAA
>JAKEIK010000019.1 GCA_022545895.1 Nitrososphaeraceae archaeon
CGCAAAAGGTAGCTCTAGTTCTTCGCAGTCAAGCAGCACGACACAAAAATCAGTGGACACCAAGACTGATTCTAAAGTAAAGATGGACGACATCCCGGAATCTAAATCGATTAGAGAATAAGACTAAAGATAAGTTTTCTGATCGGTATGAGGCATCAATCATAAGTTATTACACAGAACCTGATATCCATGGTTATTCAGCCAATGTTTTTATATGATCGATATTGCTTGTACATGGTAGTAATTTCTAATGAATAATTATGCAGCTGGCATAAGTTTGTTGAGTTTTATCGTCGCTGTGACTGTAAGTATGTGGTATTACCAGTTCGTATTCCTGCCGGAAGCAAATGCAAAACCCCAGCTGCCTAAAGAGGTTTTGGAGCCGGCTGACCATGTGAATGTAGCCATAATAGAAGGTTCTTCACAGCCCTCTCAAACTAAGAACTTTGAACCAAAAGAAGTGAGAGGTATAATGGGAATATCAAACAAGATAATTTGGACTAACGATGACGTAACAGCTCACTCTGTAACATCAGATAATCAGTATGTCGACAAGGTAAATGGACCTTTTGATTCCATAAAGAGCATTGGATTAATAACACCGAAAAAGACTTTTGAGTTCACATTTACAGCTAAGGGAGAATATGCCTATCACTGTGAGCCTCATCCGTGGATGACAGGAAAGGTCAAAGTGGTAGAAAACTTTAGCTAGGCTCTAACTTCCAGTTGTTTAATATCTTTTCCCCTTTAATGGAGATTTGGTTCCACAGTAGGATAACATTAGGTTTATACTTAAAACTTGGATTAGAAAAGAATATCACGAAAGTCCAATAAAGCAGATGATGTGAGTTCCGCTGATGATCTCTAGGCACGGAATTAATAGACTCACCATTACGCTTATGATTTAGAGATTCGTACAAATTTCTTTTCCTGCGACAAATATTGTTATTATGGTCAATCTAAACTAGTTTTTCTTCAATATTTTTAAGTAAGCTATGTCACTTGTGATCTCCTTATGCTCTTGGATGATCGATACCCTGAATTTGGCATTTGAGATGTCATTTGGAGGGATATGTATAGTGGTGACAGTAAATTCAACTTTCCTGTCGTCCAGAATATCTTGTTTTAACAGTGATAACCTGGCATAAGGATGATTAATTTTTTTTCCGTCGAGATTAACGTATTTGAACACATCACTCGAGTTCTCTATTTGAGAATTTATTACCAGACTGTCAAATCTGCCTGTATAATTTATTCTAACAACGCCATTTAGATTTTCTCCAGATTCGACTTGATCCTTTTCAATTTGAATCGATACATCTTTTTGAATATTAATTTCCCCCTTTAGTTTACGGATAGAAGTTATAATAAATCTTCATGTCGTGTTATTGCTTATGCGAATATACATAAGCCAGTATAATGATGGGATCATAACCACTAATTTGAATTAATTTTGATCTTATCCCCTTTATTTACCGAATGAAGATCTGTAAATCCAGAGATCGTTTCAAGCACATACTTTGCGTCAGTTGACGGAGAGTAAACCGTACAGAAGAGAACAGACGCACACGGCTGAAGTTTCTTTTCTATATGTATTACACTGTTGTTGGAATCCAACCAAATTATGTCTAGGGGAAACATCATCTCTTTCATCCAGAATCCCTGTTTGGACGGATAATTGAAAATAAAAAGCATTCCCTGATTTTCGGACATATTCTCGACTCCTGAAAGTCCTTTAGTGCGTTTATCGTCAGTATCTGCGACAAAGGCAGAAATATTATACCTATCTATAGTAACAGTTAAATTTCTATATTGGGACAGCTTGACCAAGAAATCGTTTTCTCCATTGTATTTTACAATATTATTAACAACATGATTAGCAGACGCTGCTGGGGATTGTATGAGTACAAGAATTATTGTTGCAATTGATATGCCTACAAGTATGACAAGGCCAACTGTCTTCACACTTGATCATGAATTAATCAGACATAAAAATTACACCGGATCTTACAAAGCAAAATCAGGGAATAAATTCTTCATTCGTCTTAAGAGAAGAGAGAATAAGCCGAAGTTTTTATAGTATACATATCATTGCTTTCCTTCAAATTATTAGATCCACATGATAGACCCCAAAATAATCTTTTAACGCTATATTACTTCTTATTATTGTTTTATTATCACTATTACTCTTGTTATCCTTATTATTATCTCGCAACAAAATCTGTTACTTCATTGTAAATGGCAGTGAAATAACATGTTGAATTTGAAAGAAAAATATCTCCAGCTTTAGATGAGGGATACGCTTCAATCACAACAATAGAGGAGCAACTGAATCCTGCCAGCCGTTGCAAAGGCCTGTACTCTGTGGAGAAGGGCAAACAGCTGTAGGCCTTTACCCACAATAGAGCCATGATCATCCTTATCATCAATCCACATCTACCTAGTTCGTTATCTAGTGTCGTAGTTGAAAGAATTCGAACCTATGCTAGCATAGACTTACGGCCAATGATATGCTATAGTTGCTTCTAATGTTGTTGAGGGAACAACTCCAGATTGTGAATAAACTATTGAATAAACTATATACGTTTGATTATGATTCAGATCATATGAAGTTCAAAGAAAAAAAAAATACCAATAAGAAAATTTCAAGAAAAAGGGGACTCTTTATAACTGGTACAGATACAGGCGTGGGTAAGACACTTGTTGCATGTGGTGTAGCACAGTTACTCAGAAAAAGACGTATAAATGTTGGAGTAATGAAGCCCTTTGCTACCGGAAATCAAATTTATAGTCGGAATTTCAAGTCGCAAGATACTGAACTTTTGGCAGCGGCAGCAAATGTAGGCGATATGGACAATGAATTAAATCCCGTTTTCTTTCCAATTGCAGCGTCTCCGTTGATGGCGTCTTTGATTACAAAGAATCACATAAGTCTCAAGTCCGTACTGTCTGCCTTTCAGAGAATACGGAGGATGCATGAATTTGTTGTTGTAGAAGGCATAGGTGGTATAATGGTGCCGTTGACAAACAGTTACCTACTTGGAGACTTTGTAAAATTACTAGGTCTGCAATTAATTGTAGTATCTCGGCCGAATTTAGGATCAGTAAATCATACTCTTCTGACTGTTAATGCATGTAAGAAATATGGACTTGACATAGTTGGAATAATATTTAACCGTATGCCCTCAAGACCAGACATCGTAGAAAGTATGACTCCACAATTCATTCGTAAATTAACTGGCATTCCAATAATTGCTATAATACCAGAACAAGCCAGACCAAACTCTAAAGCAACAGGCAGGTGTATGGAAAGGTGGTTTGCAGATTATATTGGCGTTGACCAACAGACAACCTAGTCTAAGCTCACCTATGGGAGCGGTATCCTTCGCAGCATTAATTCAAAATTAATACAGATTTTATTCCATAGTTGGCATCTCTATAATCAAGATTTTTTTCATGAACGACTACGGGCCAATACATTGCAACTAATCTACACTGATATTATTTCCTTTGCTGCCCTCTTTAATCGATCCATTACTGCTAATCCTAAATCCACACAATCCATTTCTTCTGCTATTATTACATCAATGTTATGGTTATCCACATAGCGGAAAATTTCAAATAATCCTCTACTTATAGTTTCAAAATCGTTACCAACGAACCAAACAATGTCTGCAATATAGTTATTGTTTATATTTTTGGTCATTATGCAAACGCTCTTGCTCTGTTCATTCCTCATTCTTCTCGCAAGTTCAACGATCTTATTTCGCACCTTTATTTTAGTACCTTTTACGAGGATCAAATCAGCTTTGGGTGAGTAGTGTCTATATTTCATCCCGGGGGATTTATAGCCTTTACCGCTTTTCAAGTGATCTTTTTTTGGATTAAGTATCGAGGAGTGTATTGAAATTTTACCTATAACTTCTCTTATTCTTTCAAGGGGTAGGCCTCCAGGCCTTAACAGTACGGGCACAGGGGAGGTCATATCGATCACAGTAGATTCTAACCCTATTCGAGTTTTGCCGCCGTCTATAATCAAATCTACTTTACCATATAGATCTTCTAAGACATGACTTGCTCGTGTAGGACTAGGCCTTCCTGAGACATTTGCCGAGGGAGCTGCTACAGGAATTCCAGCTGCCCTGATTAGCGATAATGATATGATGTCACTGGGTATCCTGACTGCAATAGTATCCAGGCCCCCGGTGGTGATCTGAGGTACTCTTTGTGATTTCTCGAGAACTAGCGTAAGTGGTCCAGGCCAAAATTCCCTCGCAAGCTTGGTCGCCTTTCGCGAGACATTCCTGGCAAGAGCTTTCAGGTCGTTCATATGCTGGATATGTAATATCAGCGGATTATCTGCAGGCCTTCCCTTGACCAAGAAGATCTTTTTAACTGCAGAGGGGTTTAGTGCATTCGCGCCCAAGCCGTAGACTGTTTCAGTGGGGAATACCACTAAACCACCATCCAGTATAATGCGTGCTGCCAAATCAATTTTGAATGGTTCCGGATTGCTGGGGTTTACTCTAGATACACGCGTAAGCACTATTGTTCCTAAAAATATTGTTAATTTTAGGTTTGCTTTCTGTGGAACGAAGACGAGTTAGTGATATTTAAGAAAAATGTGCAACCAAATTTGGCTTCATTTCAGTACATCGACGATTAAATCAACAAGTAACCCTTGTGTTGCTTGCCTCAGTTATGTGGATACTACCTGTCCACAATTAGAGGCATAGGCTCATTAGGCTTGACATCATTATTAGTATTATCTAGAAGGGTATCTATCATCAGAGTGTAGTAATGGATAAAAAGTCTGCCCTTTTCAGTAGTCCTGTATATGATCACGCCTTCGTCAACATCCTGACGAATGAAACCTTTTCTCATGAGCTCCTGCAAGTATCTATTAATTTGCTCATAGCTTAAGTTTCCCTTGTACATGATATGGGTTTTCTTGATACCTGATTTACAGAGGTCTACTACATCAGCCATTATCTCGATCTTTCCTCTATTATTTTCATTCCTAGTCTCAATTCTATTCATAGAATTGTAATTGTACTGCCAATTAATTAGGACAAGCACGGAACGTACTTCGGAACGAGCGTTCCGTGCTATCAGAAAGAACAAGCACTTTTTTTGAGCTAGAATTGATTAGTTAATAATTACCTTACCGATAATATGATTGAAAAATTCCGACATGCGACTTAGGGAAATAAATACACAATGGTTTACAATGAAACGATCAACTAATTCCAGTGATTTCGAAATTTCTATTATTCTTTCCCAGAACGGTCATCCTCTTTCCCAAAAGATCTGAATAACAACCCGCTGAGGACGAGTGCGGCAGTGAGGCCTATGGCAGTGAGAGCTTGCACCAATGGAATCCTTAATGCAGTGGATATTGCAATCGAGATCACTACTCCCACAGCGACAAGAGGCAACCAAATGCGGATAAATTTGGAAAATGTAGTGTTTATCTTGAAAATCATTCCATTATTACTCTATTTGATGGCTTTACAATAATCTTTTCCTCCTTTTACTTGTCTCGAGAAATCTTAGAATCTATCAGGTGGTTTTGTCTACTAAGTGAACGTAGATATGCGTACATAGATCAATAGCTTTATCGCGGTAATTGAAAAATAAGGTGGAGGTCATTTAACTGCCAAACATTGAGCACGAACCTTAAAGACTCCTTTATCTCCATTATTTCCCTGCAACTTTGCCTTAGTACCATCACCACAACTTCCAGACAGAGTAATCTTTACAGGATCTTTGCTATCGCAAATGTTATCAAATGCTTGTACTCCTTTGAGATTATATTTGTCTGAAGTTATACTCTCTTTAGTAAAGATGCCTCCTTTGGAACCAAGAGTTTTGTGATCGACATTCCATTCGGCAAAAGTTCCATCATTTTGGTAAAAGACAAAAAAGCTTATTCTCGCATTATTCACTTTACTCCCATCAGGACAGCTTAAGGTCCCTTTGCCAACTCCTTTTAATTCGTAAGCCTTGCTTGCTGATACGTTCTGGTTATAATAAGCAGGGGCAACAGCTAATCCAGCGGCTACTAAAACTATGATTGCTACCTTTATTCCATTTGATTGTTCCATTGGAATTCTGAATACGATTATGTTTTTTAAGTGCTAAGTAGGAGAATTCTGAAATGTTTTAGTTAGGGTTTTTCTATTTCCAGATACCTATTATTCTTCTGGATAATCATGATGGGTTTCTTTTGAATGAATTCTTGACTGATGCGATTGGAAATCTCATTCTAATTAACGGGGCTAATATGAATGAATGACGTTGAAGTTTGAGGATCTACCTTCTGCTTATCCACAGCAGGACAGCAAGGCCTACAGATTGTGCCACATTTATCGCGAACAATTAAGGAGCAGCGGCATCTACAATTCCTTTGATACTAGGCCCAGCCACATACAATTTTGACCAAAAGATTACTATTACTATGTTCTGTATCATGAACAGAGAGGCAACGATTACAAGTCCGCCTGTAAAATACGATCGTATCAAGCGCATATTTTGTACATATGTAGCAACGATTGCACCTAGCAAACCTATGTTCGTCAAAGCAGCTGCCCCAGCACTTAACATGTAATCCATTTTTATGGAGTTACTTTAATTCATTCCTAATTTACTTTTACCCAAATCACCTTGCACCTTGGTTGTTTGAACTTTCAATTATCATATTTATGGACCATTTTTGTATGACCGGTAAAGCAAACGAGGCAGTCATCTATTTTTTAAGATATGTAACAAAATTTGTTAAATAGGTTAGTGTTCAGGGATTATGTCGATATTTGTGTATGAGATTATACGAAAAATTAGTATTTTTATAAGCCTATCATGAGTATGTTTTAGCGCATACCAGCGCAATACAAGTTTCATTTCCGAATATGAATATGATAAGCTAGAATTGTGCAACAGATAAGTAATCATAAACTCTAGAGTATCTGGACTGGATTAGTTCATGCCTCAAAATTCTGACGGCCACACTGTTAGCAACTTTACTCTCATATTTCGGGAAAACCAGAGAAACCGATTTCAAGCGAGGGAGTTGTAGTAAACGGATGGACATTCAATGAAACTCTGCCCCACTACATGAATTACGGAATGAGGTCAATTATACTCCAGTGCTATTCAACAATTATATATTTGGATATAGCAGACTGTCAAATAAAAACACATTAATGCTCAGTTAACTATGTTACATATACTCTTTATAATAACGAATAGGAATTGAGGCATCTATGAACAAAAAAAGGAAATCATATAGTCGTAATGCAAATGCTGGTAGAACAGGGTTTAAATTTTCAAAAGGTCTGATTATTACAGTTTTAGCTGCAGCTGGAATAGATTCTTTGCTTGGTTATGCGGGAATCCACTCTCTAATTCCTGTTAACGGAACAGTCCCAGTCTTTGCTGCACCTCGGAATAGCTTTATCAAAGCTACGCATTCGCAGCAGACGGGCTATTATTTCTTGAGCCAGTCAGCGGGTGGAGTTAAGGGGTCGAGAGGTGGAAGTGCATCCGTTAATCCCGTGTACTATTTAAAGAAGGGAAGTCTTGAATCAGTTCATTTGATTAACGAGGACTATGAAACACACTCAAAACATAATTTTAATATCGACCAGTTCAAGGTTCATACAAAAGATTTGGGGTACTTTGAGTCACAGACTATTACCTTCATCGCCGATAAGGTGGGAACTTTCGAATACTATTGTACAATACACCCAGAAATGAGAGGAACTGTAACTGTCGAGGGATAACACTATTGACTATCATCATACAATTATAGTATTTGTCATGTTCTGAAGACCGATGTCGATTTCGGGAAAACATCACAATACAAACCTTTGAAATTTAAAACCGTGTCAGGGATGAATAAATACCATTATCTTAAAATTCTGATATGTTTGACATCATGTTATGTTCCTTGATCATTGTTTAAGAAAAGGTAATTCGCATTCTTCCAAAATAATTATTCTCGCATTGGTTTATTTCTACGGCATAATAAAGGGGCAGTTTAGACAAACAATTAGGGCTACCAAAGTGACATGTTGGCACAATCTGATAAAGCCGTATGCATAGAGTCAAAATGGATCGATTTTTATTTCATTGATCCTTATTCACTCCAACAAGTTCATTCATGTGAATAAATAACTGCAAAAATCTAACACCTTTGTCAGTTATCTTATATATCCGGCGTTCCTCTTCGAACCGAATTAGGTCATTTTTCAACATGATGGCCATGTATTTTTTCAACTGATAGTGGGAAAGGAATGATTTGTACATAATTGTAGTAATACCAGCACCATCCATATTATTAACAGATTCCAAGATTGATGCAAATATGTCTGTTCGACTTCTATATTTCATCGTGATAGTATAGGATATAATACTAGTTAATTTAAATGTGTTCTATCTCAATAATAATACTCCAACATTAAGCAGATATTCATAAATGACACTGTAAAAAGTTAAGATAAAGTCATGTAATATAATAGAGGCAAAAAGGAAAGGAGGAAACTTTATGCAAACTAGGCATCAATATTCGAAAGATGTCCATTATAACAAAGTAAATCAAACGTGGGGGGAAATAAATTGAATAGCATAGATCACACATTTCCATACTTACAACTAGGATCTAATGATAATCAACTGATTACATTAGATCCCAGGTCGCGGCTCTCTTGATGCAGATTTTTTTGACATGGTCGACGATGTTGAGGTCAATATTAATTTCTAAAACAGAGAGCTATGTCCGTTGTCAAAGTAACTTGGTGAGCGTAGTTAAATAAAATAAATCTTTTTCAAAATCAAGTCCTGATGGTCCAATCTGCTTATTATAAACTACACTTTTAGCTATTGCTGACAAGTTGTTCCTTTTGATAAAATATTACTCCAATATGTAAACAGTAATATGAAGAACGTTTTGTGTATCATTTGGATTTGGAGGAAACACAAATTCGGTACAAGATTACCCAGCTTACTGACAACGACATAACTGTGGCGCTGTCTCTTGTTGAAGATGTCGAGTTGGAATCGATTTCTCAACAGCAGATGATGTTGGAAGCCGTGGACAGAGCAATAACCGACACA
>JAKEIK010000216.1 GCA_022545895.1 Nitrososphaeraceae archaeon
ACCGGTACAATTCCATCTATACCGGGAAGCACATTATAAGAGTCTATATAAAGGCCACCTGTTATTGCACAGGCCCCCATGGCTATAACGTATTTGGGTTCTGGCATCTGATCGTACACCATCCTAAGGCGAGGGGCCATCTTTCGAGTCACAGTGCCCTGTACGACAATGAGATCACATTGCCTAAGTGATCCAAATGCTTCAATTATTCCAAATCTTTCTACATCATATCTTGGTCCTGATGCGGCTCCAAATTCTACACTACAGCACGCCGTCTCAAGGTGCACAGGCCAGAGAGACCATATGCGTCCCCAGTTGATGGCATAACCAAGTGGCAAATCGAGTGCTTTTATAAGGACATCCCCCAGTTTTCCAACCATAAGGTTAAAGTTAGTTGGATTGACTAGGTCTTTAATCAAAGCCTGTTCTACACTCCTCTAAGTACGATCGATATTTAACATTTGCAGGTTTGAAGTAGATCACCAAATTCCTTTTTTCCCAGCCAAATAAAGTGCGTAGGCCATTGCAGCAAACATTATTGCAAGAAACGCAATGATAGGAAGTGTCGCTGCTCTTGGGATAAAAAACAGGGAGCTCCCCCATGCGTAAAGGAAAATCGACATAACATCAAAAACTACGAACATAAGGATGTAAGCATAATATTGCATCATGAAGTGAGATCTCCCTGCACCAGATGGCATTTGACCGCACTCCATAGGAAGGAATTTCACAGGATTATAACTTCGTCTAGGCGCTATTAATCGTGAGAGTACTAGTGCCGGAACTGATGCCACCAAACCGAAACCCAGCATGTACATAACTGGTGTGAATTCGGCAACGGTTTCTCCAGCCAAGACTTAACTTGGTGCTTTTTTATTGATATAAATATCTTGCTTCATTTGCGTAAAACCATATCAAATAGCCTTCTTGCTACTAATTGAGGATGATGTAACGATAGTCTTAACATCCTGCTAGCAGTGAACTCCGCTTTTATGAAATCAAGAAACTCATCCTGTGACAGAGAGCTAAGGATCTCTATCTCCTTATCCCATTGTTCGTCAGACAAAGTTAGCCATCTTGACTGAACTTTAATTGCTGATTTGATCCTTGATTCCAGTTGGTTTCGCCATTCCGTGTCATATTGTTTGAGCGATTCTCCTGTTGATCCACTAGACAATGAATTGGCACCCACAACGCCTGCAAGTCTTCCGAATTGAATGGCAAATCTTATCCCTTCTAAGACTAGTGGATTGGATTGTCCTGCGCAATCACCTACAAGCATTAAACCATTATGAACTGATGACCTATTGCAACCTTCATTTGGAATTAATCCATAGTGAAGTTCCAAAGGCTGAATTTTTCCCAGTTCGTCTAAGGGTTTTATTCTCTTCTCAAGGAGTGCATGAAGGTTCTTCAAGGGATCCGACCTCGATTCTGGTCTCCCAATTCCGACTCCTATCCTCACTCTATTTCTTGAAATGGGAAAAACCCAAGCATATCCTGCACTTGAATACTTACTTCCAACCATTAAGATCCAAGTTTGGGGATCAACACATTCGCAAAAACATTCGTATTCTGCTCCAATACCATATCTTTTCCATTCGTTTACAAGACCAGCTTTCCTTGCGACTGTGCTGCTGAAACCGCTGGCATCTATCACAAGTTTTGAATTAAATTGTATCTCTCCTTTCGGAGTTATTGCCTTGACTCCAGAAATTTTTGACGAATCTTTCGTTACATCACGTACTTGACTTCTAACCATAATGTCAGAACCTGCTTCAGCTGCTAGTGAGGCAAGGTATTGGTAGGTCGCCCGAACATCCAAAACGCACGACTTTGCCACTTGACCGCTGATCAATACTTCATTGGACTGAGAAATAATCCTGTAATTCTTAATGGGATTGTAATATTTTTCAGGAATTTTCAATCTTTTCATATCATCAATCCATGTTACTCCGCTGGTTCTCACAAACTGTCCTATGGCATCGTCTTTTTCTAGCACTATTGTTCTGGCCTGCATTTTTGAAGCGGAATATGCAGCAGAAAGTCCCGCAGGGCCGCCTCCAACGACAACTATATCATAGTACATTAAACAACACTCCTCGCTGCAGTTCGCCTCGAAATACATGTTAGAAATACCGAATCTATCAATCTTTTGTATTGCTTAAATTTTTGACGACTACAAAGGAATGAAATGATTGCAGAAAGATTTCTGAGGATTCTCCTTTCTACATAATCAATCAACAAACGCTGCAGTATAGGCTTCTTGCGCAAGTTGCGACATCAGGTTGTAATTGTAATAATTCACCTTGAAGACGAAAGCAAAGTTTCAAAGGTTAGTTGAGAGTGGCAATCAATAATTTAAAGAACATTAGGTATCCCATTTTTTTGATAACTCCACAGGATCATTTTGAATAATACAATAACACCGTAGTTTTGCTTTACTTTATTTCTAAAGCAAACTAGATCACAAATAATAATGCGTAAAGATATGGATTCGTTTCCGAAGTGCTGAAATATGTTGGAATGTAAAGTTTTTGTATGTCATTCTCCGATGATCTTTGTGAGTAATAAATCAGAAACACCTTTAGAATTGTATGAGGGAGACTTAGCACCTGAGTTTTCTTTCCGTGACAGGAATGGAATATTGCATAGGCTATCCGACATTACCAAGGGAAAAAAAGTTGTGGTTTATTTCTATCCCCGCGATTTTACTCCAGGATGTACAACCGAGGCTCTTGATTTCACAAAAGATTACCATAAATTTGAACGCCAGGGAATTGAGATAATTGGTGTAAGTCCAGATGACGAGGACTCTCACAAAAAATTTACTGAGAAGATGAAAATTCCGTATCCGTTAGCAGTGGATAGCAATAATCTTATATCTAAAAGTTACGGTGCGTTTGGGCCCAAAAAATTCATGGGTAAGGACTACATCGGGATAAACAGATCTACTTTCCTTATTGACAAAGACGGTCGGATTCTAAAGATATTCAGGAAAGTAAAACCTGCTGGACATAGTTCAGATGTTCTTCAAGCGTTTGGAGCGATGAAATGATCTAATTTTACGTATTTTTGTTTCTACGTTGTCAATAATGCTAGTGTTATTAAACGAGGTGTGCCGCAGATATTCGTTTGGTTGCGTTCCTCAATATAGGTTCAAGATTTGCTTTTCTAAGCTTGATCGGTTTATGCCCAGGTACGCGAGTGCATCTACCAAATTATCATTAGATATATTGTCTACTGAAGTCTGCTGCTGGAGGCTGATTAGGGTTTCAGAGGCACTCACTAGTACCAAATCGGCGTACTTATTCCATTCTCGTAAAGTATTATCTGACGTGAGCGTACGAATTATTTTCACCAATTTTATTAAAACTGCTAGAATGATCACCCTTACGCTCTGTAATTTTAATTTCATTTTGTATGAATCTGGCAATGAGGGAACTAATTGACAAATCTTATTTTGATAATGATCGAGATTCTTGGCAATACTAAAAGTCTGCCCTAGGCTTTCATATTTTTTTTTCTCCTCTACACCCAATGCAGCCGGAAAAAATAATCCATCAGATCTGCTAATTACAAATTGATTTGTAGTAATGCCATCGGAGGATATAATTGCAAAGCAATTTGAATTTTCTAAATATTCTTTTACTATTGTGTATGCCAAATCTGACAAAATAAACTGACAGACTACGGAACTTAAACACCAATATAAGTCTAGTTCATATATGCCTTGGTGTGACCAAGAACCATGACAATCAAATGTAACCTATTGATGAAACACGGCAAGATCCAACTCGAGCTATTTCCTCAGGTCGCTCCAAAAACCGTTACTAATTTCAAGAACCTTGTTAATTCTGGTTTTTATGACAATTTGTTATTCCATCGTATAGTGCCTGGGTTCGTAATTCAAGGTGGGGACCCACATACTAGAAATCATGAGAATCGTAGCGTTTGGGGTACTGGAGGGCCAGGATGGAATATTGACGCAGAATTCAGCGACCTAAAACATTCAAGAGGTATAGTGTCGATGGCTAGATCTCATGATCCTAATAGCGCGGGTTCACAGTTCTTCATCGTTTTAAAGGATTCTTATTTCTTAGATGGTCAATATTCTATTTTTGGACAAGTCGTTGAAGGCATGGATGTAGTAGACAAAATTGGTTCAACGCGTACGGATTCAAATGACGCACCAATGAGTATTGAAGACGCAAAGATTATGAAAATAGAAGTTGTGGAATAATTCGCTGTTATAGAAGTTACATTCCTATTTTTTTCCGAAATACACTCAACCTTAATTGACTCTTATTGGGTCTTTGGTATTGGCAGAATTGGAAGCCACCAGCTCTGAAACATGTTCTAAGATTTTAACGTGATGTTCCTCATCAACTATAATACTCTTCAAGATCGACTTAATATCAAAATCATCAGCCATTTCGAAGCATCTTAATAACATCTCTTTTGAATTTTTTTCCTCCTCAATGGATTTGGAGAGTCCCTCTTTAGTAAGAAGTGAGCTGCTCGTAGCCCCTTCAACATCAGCCATCATTTTCGCTAAATACTCGATATGTCTCAACCCATCATTTAGAAGGGTATAGAAGTAATTTCTTATCAACGAATTGCTAACCCTGCTTAGAATGGTCATATAGTGATTCATTTCTGCTAATTCGGCTTCATGTTGGGATTTTAGCAAAGAGTAAAGCTTCTGTTCCTTCTCTAGCGTCGAAAAGTCTGGTTTCATTGTAAGGAGGATCTAATTTATAGATAATAAAATTTTCACTAGGTATTTAGAGAATTCATTTTGTTGACGCCTAGTAAATTGATTAAATCT
The DNA here is from genome assembly GCA_022545895.1 of Nitrososphaeraceae archaeon. Classification (GTDB taxonomy): domain Archaea; phylum Thermoproteota; class Nitrososphaeria; order Nitrososphaerales; family Nitrososphaeraceae; genus TA-21. The sequence goes on from JAKEIK010000216.1 coordinate 4,832, forward strand.
TAAATAAGATAAACTTCCGGAAATGCCTAGCCTTTTGTTCAGGTATTGGAGATTATGCTTACCATAATAAATCATGAAGAATTAATGTATGTAATGTGTCTAATGGCACAATGGTTCACGACCTTCAATAATCAAGATAGAGGATTCAATCCATAAATCCCGTGCGCATTTGAGATAAGTATGGAAAGATTAGATAGGTGATAGGGTGCGGGAGATGGGATTTGAACCCACGAACCCCTAAGGGATAAGAGCCTCAGTCTTACGCCGTTGACCTAGCTGGGCGACTCCCGCACAAATGTAGCGGCTTAATAAGCACTAATTTGAATATTACTTGTGTTCTTGGGGTGGAAGCTACCGGACCAAACCAATCCAATTAACAACAGATTGTATTATATTATAGTATTTGTGCTACAATCATCAGATACAGTATGCTGGTTCCAGTGAGATGCTTTACATGTGGAAACGTAGTTGCTGATAAGTATTTGGAGTTCTCCAATAGGGTAAAATCTGGCGAAGATCCTGCACAAATTATGGACTCCCTTGGAATACGAAAATATTGCTGTAGGAGGATGTTCATTTCCTGTGTGGAAACAATCTATCAAGTGATTCCGTACTATGAAGCATTGAGACGGCGCATGTCAGAAATCCAATCAGAGATAGACTAAAGCACTTATGTCTACCATCACTTCAGTTAGAGGTAGAATAGTTTTTAACAGCAGGGGGAGCCGATCCATAGAAATCGACGTAACGACTGACAACAAGCACCTGGGCAGGGCATGTGCCCCATCGGGTGCGAGTGTTGGAAGCCATGAGGTAGTAAGTTTTGTTGATAATAGACCGGAATTATCTTTACAGGCATTAAATTTACATCAGAGAAAATTTTTGGGGTTGGACGGGGGAGATCCTAGGGCAGTTTTTGACGCACTAAAGGCTATAGACAATTCGCCCTCCTATGATAAAATCGGCGGCGCTGTGGCCTATGCTTTAAGCATTGCTGCTATCGATGCTGCATCGAAGTCTGAAAATATACCAATCTTTAAGCTGCTCAAGCCACATGGACCATACAAATTCCCTTTCCCGATAGGCAACATTCTCGGAGGTGGAGCTCATGCTGGACCAGGTACTCCAGACATACAGGAAATTCTTGCTTGTCCTGTGAGTGCTAAAAGTCTGGTGGAGGCGTTGGAAATGAATTTTAGAGTCCATAGTCAGGTTAAAAATGTAATAGAAGAGACTGATAAGAAATTCACTTATGGCAGGGGAGATGAAGGTGCATGGGCTCCAAATATAAAGAATGATGATGCGCTAGCAGTTGTTGCCAAGGCAATAGATAAGACAGGATTTCAATTGGGCAAAGACATTGTAATGGGAATCGATTTTGCTAGTTCGTCGCTGTGGGATGCAGCATCAAAATCCTACAATTACCGTAGACAGGGAATATCGCGTGATACTGAAGAACAAATAAACTACGTAGAAGACTTGATAGAGAAATTCCAGCTTGGTTATGTGGAAGACCCTGTACACGAGGATGATTTTGAAAGCATGGCAAAGATAACCTCGAGTAACCCTAGTTGTATTGTAGCTGGTGACGATATGCTTGTTACAAACGCCAAGATGGTGAGAGATGCATCAAGGTACGGAGCATGTAGTGGTGCCATATTAAAGGTCAATCAGGCTGGAAGTCTGTACGAAGCTTTGAATTTTGCAGAAGAGTGCAAGACGCATGAAATCAAAATAATAACTTCCCACAGATCCGGGGAATCTGTAGACTCCCACATATCCCATATTGCTGTTGCCACTTCTTCGAAGATGATAAAGACCGGAGTAGTTGGTGGAGAGAGGATTGCAAAACTAAATGAATTTGTACGTATGTCAGAGTATGATTTAATAGAAGGTTTGGTAGAACTGTCGATTACTTAGAATGGATTCCGATAATCGAATTCAAGATGTTGATGTTAATTCTTCTACAGAAGTTGGACAGACGGAACAGAAAGAAAATGAGATAGTTGAGAAAGATCAAGATCCCTCTTACGATACCTCCTCATTCTCTCCCGAACAAGATTTGGATCAGGACCACCAAGAAGGAGATAATCTCGAAAAGATGATCTTGGCTACTGGAATCAGAGTAGGTACCCCTGTTAAAACAAAATTTATGACTCCGTTTATAGTTCGTGCAAATCCTGAAGGATTGTACATACTCGATATCAGTAAAACACTTTCAAGGATAGACGTTGCTGCAAAATTTATCAGCAGAGCCGATATTGCCCGGGTAGCTATAACTTCTGCTAGAGAGTACGGAAAGACACCCGTACAAAAATTCTGTGAGCTTACTGGAGCAATGAGTATTCTGGGACGATTCATGCCAGGAACATTTACAAATCCTTCACTCCCTGATTACATGGAACCGGAAGTTGTAGTTGTTACGGATCCCCAAGCCGATCAACAGGCTGTCATTGAAGCAACGAGAGCTGGAGTACCAGTCATAGCAATATCTAATAGCGATAATGTTACCTCAAAAGTAGATCTCGTAATACCTGCAAACAATAGAGGAAGGAAGGCGCTTGCAACAGTATATTGGTTGCTTGCGCGTGAGGTTTTAAAGAAACAGGGAAAGATCAAATCAGATAGTGGAATGCCCGTATCTATCGACGACTTCGAGACAAAGTTGGTCGAAGAAATTCCTTGAAGGAATTTGAGAGAAAACCAGCTGTATCAGGCATATTCTACCCTAGCAAACAAGAAGAGCTGCTGAGCTCGATAAAATCATTATTTCTAGATCGAAAATTCGGTCCAGGCAATCTTCCTCCATCAAGAGACAAGGGGAAGATATTTGGGTTAGTGTCGCCCCACGCGGGTTACGTCTATTCAGGGGCTGTTGCTGCGAACGGCTTTTATGAAATCTCATCTTCAAGTTTCGATACTGTAGTGATAATTGGTCCGAATCACTATGGAATTGGTAGTGACATAGCGACACTCGAAGGAGGAACTTGGATAACCCCTATTGGAAATATGAGAATCAACGAACAATTAACACATGAAATTGCAGATAATTGGGATGTTGTCAAGTTCGATTCCTTAGCTCATAGTAGGGATCATTGTATCGAAGTTCAAATTCCCTTTCTCCAATTTTTTAATAAAGGGTTGACCATAGTGCCCATAATTCTTGGGAAGCAGGACAAGAGTACTGCTATGGCATTGGGAAAATGTTTGGCGGAAATAATCAAGAAAAAGAATGTCATGCTCATCGCTTCATCAGACTTAACCCATTATGAATCCAATGAAGAGGCATACGAGAAAGACACTCGATTAATCTCTTCTATATTATCAATAAATATTCCAGAGTTTTATTCAGTGCTTCATAAGTTTAGAGTAACGGCCTGTGGATATGGTGCAATTGGAGCAGTTATGGCAGCGGCCAAGGAGATGGGTGCCTCTACTGGAAAATTATTGAGATATGCTACGAGTGGTGATGTAATCGGTGATACTGCTTCAGTCGTCGGATACTCATCAATCGCTTTTGTATGAATACACAATGAATGAGTATCGCATGGTCCAAGTCCATTCATCAGCTCCAGGCAAAATAATCCTTCTAGGAGAACATTTTGTAGTCTATAAAAATCCAGCAATTTTGGCTGCCATCAATAGAAGAATAACAGTACATTTGAAGCCCAACGGAACCCATTTCACACGTATTAAAGCTGGGCTAATGGAACTTGTTGTTTCTGCCTCAAAACGTCAATTATCAAAAAGAAGAACTCATTCGAACTCCTTTCTGTATCCTGTGTTAAGTTGTATTGCCAATATCCAATATCAAATGAATGATTTCAGTGGATTGGATGTAATCATCGAATCACAAATACCTCATGGCGAAGGACTGGGTTCTTCTGCTGCTTCATGTGTTGCGACCGTAGGTGCAATGCGCGCCTTGTATGGAGAAATTGATAAACCTAGCATCTGTAAGAATGCTGCGGAAGCCGAGCGCATTATTCACAAGAATTCTTCGGGCGCTGATTGCTACGTGAGTACATTTGGAGGACTAATATATTATCACCCAACCCGTGCTTACACCCATATGAATCCAAAAATAAAATTTCGTTTCCTTGTATGTACAACTGGAATTAGACATGATACGGGAAAGCTTGTCTCAAGAGTGAAAAAGTTCAGAGAAGAAAAGCTGCCAATATTTGCAGAACTAGCCGAAAGGGCCAGGGTCATTTGCAACGACGCGAAAAAAGCCATGGATAGGGGCGACCAAGAAACTCTTGGCAAGATGATGACTGAAAACCATGAATTGCTTATGAGACTTGATGTCTCACATCCTAAACTAGAAGAATTTATAGACATCTGCATGGGTAATGGTGCATTGGGTGGCAAGCTTACCGGCGCTGGTGGAGGGGGCAGCATGATTGCTCTGATACCAAATAAAAAAACTGACGAAATAGTATCTAACATAAGAAAAAAAATACCTCACTCCGTCCTTGTAGAATTAGATCATGATGGGCTGCAGGTAAATCAAACCTTAGCTCCCGATAATAAATTCTGATTCTCTATGGATTCAGACCTTGCTCTGATAAAGCTGGGAGGCTCCATTGTTACTCATAAAGAGGTTCCATTATCGGCGAATGAGGCAGCAATTGCCAAGATTCTAAAAGATCTTTCCTCCGTGAAAATGCCCAAGATACTAATTCATGGTGGAGGATCCTTTGGACACTATTGGTCAGTCAAATACGATATACATTCGAAACCTGATTTTTACGATCCCCGCGGAATTGCAACAGTACATGAATCTATGATTTCCCTTAACGAGATCGTAATTAAATTAATGATGAAATCGAACATGAATCCTTATTCCATCTCACCATCAGCGCTGACATTAAACCACAAACCAATTCTACAAAAAATCCATCAGTTACGAGATATGGCAAACGATCAAATAATACCTGTTTGTTTTGGTGACGTTGTTTATGCGGGGCATCGGAAATATTCGATACTATCAGGTGATGAATTGATGACTTTAATTTCATCCGTTCTCAGACCCAACAAAATAATTTTTGCACTCAATGTTGATGGAATATTCACTGATTTAAAGAATAGGAAACTTATAAGGCGTTATGATACTGGGAATGCAGCAAAATTTGCAAGGGTGAAAGCAGATGTCACAGGGGGGATGAGAAGAAAAGTTCGTGAAGCTTTGAAAATAGCCTCGTTGGGTCTGGATGTCTGGCTGGTAAATGGTCTGAAACCCAAAAGAATAGCTGGAGTACTAGAGAATGTGGAGGTAGAAGGTACAGTAATAAAGGGAAAGAGAGGCAATACCTGGAATGCCTGATTCGTCAGACTCAATTTCAGACATCGATATCCTTCAACAACGAAAGAAAGAAGGAATTAGAATCCCTTTGAATAATGATGTTCAGGCAAGAGAATCTTCAAATTATTTGGAATATGTTAAATTGATACACAATGCACTGCCCGAGTTAGACTATGATGGAATTGATACTTCTTGCATTTTTCTAAACCACAAATTGGGTGCACCAATTATGATTGATTCCATGACTGGGGGAACCCCCGATGCAACCAAGATTAATTCTAGGCTTGGACAGTTAGCGGAAAAGTATGGCCTCGCCATGGGATTGGGTAGCCAAAGAGCTGGACTTCGAAGTGCCGCGTTAGCTGAAACTTATTCTGTTGCTCGACAGGCTGCGCCTAATGCATTTCTTATTGCAAACATAGGAGGAGCTCAACTTTCAAAAGGTTTGTCAATTGATGAAATCAATGATATAATAGAAATGATAAAGGCAGACGCTCTAGCAATTCATCTTAACCCACTTCAAGAACTTGTCCAACCTGAAGGTGAGCCAAAATATAAGGGTGTTCTCACAAGGATAAAGGAAATTGTCAAGGTCCTTGACATTCCAGTAATAGTAAAGGAAGTAGGAGCTGGTATTTCAAACGAGGTTGCAAAAAGCCTTGAAAATGTTGGCGTGGCAGCCGTGAATATCGCTGGACACGGGGGTACAAGTTGGGCCGGTGTAGAAAAATTGCGAGCTGAAATAGCCCAAAATACCATCAAAACGAGGATAGGAGAATTATTTTGGGATTGGGGGATCCCGACTGCGTTGAGCTTGATTGAGGTTAGAAGTGCTGTAAAAATTCCCATCATTGCATCTGGAGGAATACGGAATGGCCTAGAAATCGCTAAATGTCTAGTTCTGGGGGCTAATGTTTGCGCTATGGCATACCCTTTTCTTAAAAAAGCAGATGAGTCTTTCGACAACTTGCTATTGTTCACTGAAACTTTAGTCGCGGAATTAAAAAGCACAATGTTTCTCGTAGGTGCACAAACTATACATGAACTAAAGGCGTCTCATTGCAGGATTACTGGTAATTTGAAGGAAGAGATTTCCCAATGAGTCTTGATAGCTTGAGGAGTGACTTTGACGGTATTGCGACAAGAGTCACGGATTTCATTTTATCCTCTTTGCACGGACACCCTGCTGAATTATACGATGCATCTTCATTTTACATTACCAGTGGGGGTAAAAGACTTCGTCCATTTATGGTCATCAAGAGTTGTGAAATGTTTGGAGGGAAGGAAATCCACGCCATTCCTGCTGCCGCTGCTGTAGAGCTCATTCACAATTTCTCGCTTATCCACGATGATATAATGGACAATGACGATGTACGGCATGGGGTGTCCACAGTTCACAAGCAGTATGGTGTACCACTGGCATTGTTGGCTGGAGATGTCTTGTTCTCAAAAGCATTTCAAATCCTGTCATCAAGTGGTACTAATTTAGGGATTGGTAAAGATGCAGTTTCTGAAATGGTTCTCAGATTGGCTACAGCGTGCATTTCTGTCTGTGAAGGACAGGCTATTGATACAGGCATGGCGGGAAGTGAGATTATCCCATCTATCGAACTATACTTGGATATGATAAGAAAGAAAACAGCCGCACTTTTTGAAGTTTCATGCGCCCTCGGAGTACTTTGTACTGGCGCATCTGAAAAAGATGTGGAAAACCTTTCCCAGTTTGGCCTTAATACAGGCATAGCTTTCCAATTGATTGATGATTTAATGGGGGTTGCGGGAGATCCCAAATTGACTGGTAAAGCAGTAGGTAATGACATCAGAGAAGGGAAGAAGACATACCCTATATTACTGGCAATAAAGTCTGCCGATAGGAATGACAAAAACAAAATTATGAAAGTCTACGGATATAAGGACAGTTCCGAAGCAGATTTACAGAATGCCGTGAATATAATCTGCTCATTAGGAATTGGAAGCGAAGTTAGAGCAATTGCTAGAGGACATATGGAGAAAGCCTTAGAATCATTGAGCTTTTATCCTGATACCGACGCAAAAAGGGCTTTAGAATCTTCGGCGAGATTTATTGTTGAGAGGAGTTTGTGACTTTGTGGAATTAGATGAATCAGTATTTGATTTCGTAAAATCAATAGCGTTAAAAAATGCGTCCCAACATAACGGCAGGACCAACGTCAATGTCGTTTTATCGCATTTAATGAGTACAAAACTTGATCTAAAGATTTCTGTTGATAAATTACTTCCTATAATTAAGGAAGTTGTTCAAGAGGTAAATAACCTAAGTATTGAACGGCAAGGAGTCTTAATTCAAGAGTTTTCTAAATATTACAAGGAGGAAAAATCTTTTGAAAAAGGGGTTTCCCTTCAAGAACTAGCGAACGCCGAGCAAGGTAAAGTTATAACCAGATTTCCACCCGAGCCCAATGGATATCCCCACATAGGTCATGCAAAAGCAGCTATAATAGATGAAGAATATGCAAGGATGTATAATGGAAAAATGATCCTTCGCTTTGATGATACAAATCCCTTGAACGAAAAGATAGAATATTACCAAGCAATCCGGGATGGCCTGGAATGGTTGGGAATCAAACCTGACTTGGTGAAGAATACTTCAGATGATATCTTAGTACTTCACAATTACGGGAAAAGACTCGTATCCGAAGGCCATGCGTATATATGTACTTGTACGAGCGATATCATTCATAAGAACAGAGCTGAGCAAATAGAATGCGATTGTAGGAGGAATCAAAATGAGGCAAATGACAGATTGCATAGAATGTTTGATGGTCAGTATTCTCAAAATGAGGCAATTATCAGATTTAAGGGTGATATGCAGAGCTTGAATACGGTTTTGAGAGACCCAACTTTATTTCGGATAATTGACCATCCGCACCCATTATTGGGATCGAAGGTGCGTGTTTGGCCAACGTATGATTTGGCGGCGCCGATAGAAGATAGTATGGACGGCGTTACCCATGCACTTCGGACAAAGGAATATGAGCTACGCAACGAATTATACTATTCTATTTTGTCAAGACTTAAAATGAGAAGTCCTATACTCATCGAGTTTTCTAGATTGGAATTTGATGGAATGCCTGTTTCTAAGAGGAAGATCAAACCTTTACTAGAAGGAGGTATCATCTCATCGTGGGATGATCCGCGTTTACCAACACTTATTGCCTTGCACCACAGAGGCTTTGTTCCAGAGGCTATCCGAAAATTCATCCTAGGGCTTGGTATCACTCTAGCAGAAACCAAACCACCGTTCGAAACGTTAGAATCAATCAACAGAAAAATGATAGACCCAATTTCGCTGAAACTGTTCTTTGTGTCTTCTCCCGTGGAGCTAAGAGTTGAAGGGGGTAAGTTCGGGAAAATAGAGCTTCGTAATCACCCCACGCAAGATCTCGGCAATAGAGAAGTAGAAATTGCAAATAAGTTCTATATTGCATCCCCAGACGCGGAAGACCTGCAAATTGGGCAGAAAGTTAGACTAATGGAACTATATAACATCAAGATATTAGAAATCAGATATGAAAATAATAAAAAAGTCTTAATCGGGTCCTATGAAGGTGATCGCGTGATTCAGAATATCAAGAAAATTCAATGGGTTGCAGAGAATGATGCAGTCGAGTTCAGCGTCAAAGTTCCAAAAGAACTATTCATAGGTGATATATACAATCCCAACAGTTTAGAATTGAAAACAGGATATGCCGAATCATTTGTTTCGAAACTGAAAGCTGGCACTTTAGTGCAATTTATGAGGTTTGGATTTTGTAGTATTCTCAACGGCAAGTCTGCCACATATACACATAGGTAGAAGCGAAAAAATGAAGATAGCAAGAGTTTGGAATGACAAATTGGGCGACACATATGGGATTATTTCGGAAGACGGAAATCGTCTGGTTTCCAAATCTGATTTTCAAGAGCAAACTGGAATACCAATACCTCACAGCATAAAGGAATTTCTCTTCAAGGGCTGGATTGATGAGGTTACTAAGAATTTACCAATAATCAGCTTTTCGCATCAAGTCGAAGAAGTGCATCTATTAACTCCAATTCCAGACCCATCTAAGATAATTTGTCTTGCCTTTAATTATTATGATCATGCTCGCGATGCGGGTCTGGCACCATCCGATGAACCAGTTATTTTCATAAAACCCAGAACCGCTTTGAATGACCCGTTCAATGACATCATTTGTCCAAGTTTTGTAAAGAGGCTTGACTACGAAGCCGAGATCGCCGTGATTATAGGAAAGGACGTAAAGAAAGTTGAACCTGAAAAGGCGCTTGAATGCGTGTTTGGTTATATGATAATGCACGATGTTTCGGCTAGGGACATTCAATTCAAAGATAAGCAGTTTACGCGTGGAAAGAGCATTGACACTTTTGCACCTTGTGGACCTTGGATAACAACAAAAGATGAAGTTGAAGACCCGCAAAATTTAGGGATAATGACTAAAGTCAACGGTGAAATAAGACAGAATTCTTCGAGTAGTAAAATGGTCATCTCTATCAAAAACATAATTTCATCTCTTAGCAGGATTATGACTCTTGAAGCAGGCGATATCATATCCACCGGAACTCCTGCAGGTGTAGCAATGTCTATGAAGGAACCAAAGTATCTCAAAGATGGTGACATTGTGGAAATTTCTATAGAAAATCTAGGTATGATAAGAAATAGAATTGTATTTGAGTGAGCTTAAGATATCGAATGAAGTATGTTATTCGAGGAAGTAGGTCATACTTTATCTTCGCAAAGTCTTCTTAATCTGATTATCTCTCCTTCTAATAATCTCGCATATTGTTCATAGGCCTCCATTAATTTTCTTCTTATACTCGCCAACTGAATTGAGACATTAAGCGCATCAAGGCAAGTCTCGACTGATCGATCTCCAGCAAATTTATTCATGGAAATTTTAAAGTGTTCTGACAGTGTTTTCTGTTCAGTGCTATTTTCACTAATGATTCTTTCCAAATCTTCAATCTCATGTAAGTGACTACTTCTCATGTTTTTAATCCAGTCGGGCATTGTCTATTGCTTATGGTTCAACATATTTAACCGAAATAGGTCTTGATTGAACCCAAATTGACAATGTATTTATTTACGTAGATGGGTTTTCAAACTTGTATGGCAGTGGACAATAAAGGAATGGTTTCGTATGTCCGTGTTCTGAAAGAAGATTTAGCAATATTTAAAATTAAGCCTTCAGAAGGCTCTGTCCCCGATTTCAAAGCGGGCCAATTTGTTACTATTGGCCTCGATGTTCCTAGTGAAGGCAAGATTGTCAGAAGAGCTTATTCTATTGCTTCACCACCAGAACAAAAAAATTGGTTCGAATTGGTTATCCGATGGGTTAGAAAACCTGTCCCAGGTCGCCTCACCACTGAATTGTTTAACAAGAGAGAAGGGGATGAAGTTTTGTGGTTGAAACCAACTGGTCCATTTACCATAAATGAAAAAATGCCTGATGGTTCACCAGATAATAGGCGGATGGTCCTTATTGGAGGAGGAACTGGTTTGGCGCCATTCATTGCATACTCTCTCCATTTGAAGGCGATTGGCAGTAAGAGGGAAATAGTTGTATTACACGGTGCCAGTTATGTGGACGAATTAAGCTACAGAGAGCTTCTAACTGATTTAGAAAACGAAAGTCTTGATTACGGGAAGGATAAATGGAACTTTCGTTATAGAGCTAGTATCAGTAGACCTCAGGAGTGGTTTAATAGAAGTTGGAACGGGCAGAAAGGAAGAGTTGAGTCTTTTCTTAGACCGAAGCTTGGAACTGATAGATCTCCTTTAGAGGAATTGGTCGGGGACAGGATTACTACTGAGAATACCATGTTTTATGTTTGTGGTTGGCAGGGCACTGTTGATGGAGCTCTGGATTACCTGGTTCCGAAGGGCTTTGTAACAGAAAGAAACAAAAGGAAAGATGGAACTTATGATGTGAAATTTGAATCATATGGTTAAAGGTATCGAGACTCAAACCTTATACTTATATCACTGACGGATTAGCAATTATCATATGAAATTTGAATTTGAAGAATTTTCAACTGTAGAGGAGGTTTTCTTATATCTTATATCCGTTGCACCATATATGAAACAAGTTCTTCCTGTAAGTTCTTACAGAGGTTACATATTTTCTATAGTACCTCTTACTCCTCTTTCAGGTGACGTATTGATGATGATTTATTCCAAGGGCAAGATGGACCCTGGAATGATAGAATTTGATATCTCGACTAAGAAATATAAGAATGTGCTTTCGGTAGAGAGAGCAGACAAGAATTATTTTGTGATTTTGACTCCTAGATCAGCCACTGTGGCAGACACAGCTATTGAATTAATTGAGAGTTTATCCAAGCAAAATCCTAGCGAAGCAATTCACTAAACTAATATTTCATCAATCAGAGTAGATATTTCTCATAGGTGCTGCTGCACAGACGCAGTCACCGAGCGATTTCGGGAATATCGCTCAACCACATCTTCTGGGACTTGTCCATTAAACAATTGCTTAGCTAATCCCCGAAGATACCGCATTATTGCCCAGGTACCTGCCTTAATCAATATAGCCATGAAAAGCTTCATAGGCGGACCGTAAGTTTTGTTCCTAATAATTATTGGAATGATATCATTAATAACGCGAAGATTATGCTGCCAGCATTTCCAGAATAATGTAAATTGTGCTTCGTTTAGATTTGCAAAATGCATAGAATTCTTTTCAGAAAAATCTTGGTATAACAGAGGGGCAACAAGTCCCCGCATCCTCATTTCTTTGAAATCCTCTATCAAGTCGATGGTGTATTGAGTCTCGTCTGGGGTTTCGTCGGGCCATCCAATAATAAGGGTCAACGCCGGAAACCAATGGTTCTGATTCAGTATTTTGCATCCTTCTCTTACGACAGAGCCCCATTCATCTGGTTGGTAAGGTTTGGTCTTGACACCAAGGTGCTTCTTTACTAATCGCGGAGCAACTGTCTCCACTCCAAGATTAGTCGCTAACCATCGCCCATTTGATTCCATATCATTTATACCAGATAATTTCTTAATTAGATCAGGTGACGAAGCAACTGCAGACAAGGTCATATGAGTCGTACCCACGAAATTTGCTCCTACCAATTTTAATCCCTTCCATAGGTCAATTATTGCATCTGCATTGGGTACAAAATCCTTATTGTCGCAACCATACAGTAACATTTCGTCTGACTGAAGCCATATAGAATCAAACCCATAGTTCAGATTAATTTTTGCCTCCGCCTGCAACCTCTCGAGTGGAATATCTTTCTTGGATCTCTTATTAACATCACAGAAATCACATCCTCTTCCACACCCTCTCATTGCCTCGACCAAAGAATTAACTGTGGGGCCTTTGATGACTGGAATGTTTTCGATATTTCTGACAAAAGTATGGAGTAGCTCCGGAGCATCACTGTTCTCCAAATCATGGAAGAGGTCGAGAGCTAGTTCGTCTGCTTCGCCGATGACTACTGTATCTATCCCATGAATTTTCATCCGATCTGGCTTGGCCAATTCCCAAGATCCATTTCCCCCTACTACAACCTTGAACCCATATTTCTTTTTCAGCTGAATTATGGAGGCACACATCTTCTTGAATTTCATTGCAACATAGGATAGCTTCTCTGGCGACATTGTCGTAGTGACCGGGGCCATCCCTAATGGGTCCATGACGTTCACTCCCAGCACCTTCGTGTCAGGCCCAATGCAGCGATCGAGCATTTCAGGGTGAGCTATCATAATCTCATTTCTACTGTAGTCTTTCAGAAGGGCGCTTTCGATTCTTCTTAGTCCGCATTGGGCAACCTTTACTTCACCACTATTCTTGTCAGTTTCCACACTGGGACAAAACAGCTTATCAAATACAAATTCAGGAACTAACTCGTAGGGACCGCACGCAATAAACCCATAAAGGAAGTTACCTCTATAATTCGTCATCAGACTGCGGTCGGCTGTTAACACTATTCGCTTCCCAGCAATCATTCTTATCTAAATCCTCTTTAGTTCGTTTGCCAATTGGGTATAAATCTATTACTATAGGGTACAAATCTTATGTGAATGACTTTGAAATGTGAATATTTCAATAAAATCCTTTCTTGTGGCCTTTGATAAATATTGACCTCAATTGCCTATGATCTAACATATTTAGAGCATCGGAAAAGGCGACCCACTTGTACGCTTCATGTTCGTATGAGATCACTATATTTTTAGTTAAAGTCGTTGCAAAGTAGAATTTTACCTCCTTTTCACTCTTCATCCCGTCGGCCCTAAAATATGAATACCGAATTGTTCCTATATAAGATAGGACATCAATACCTCGTATACCGGTTTCCTCTCTCACTTCTCTAGTAAGTGTCTGAATCTCTGTTTCTCCACTTTCTTTGTGACCTTGAGGAAAGCCCCAATATCCCCGCCTATTTTTCAGTACTAGGAATAGAGGGACTTGGTATTCTGTACTGATAGGAATGTATTTTATAACTGCACCAATTGATTGCTCCAGTTCTGCTCGACAATTAAATCGAATGATTCCGATAATTATAATTTATTGTTATTGTGGAATCGAGGCTCAATCGGAAATACAGGAAGGCACAAAATAAGTGTTAAAATGTCCAGCACGGCAAAGTCATCAACATAAG
>JAKEIK010000217.1 GCA_022545895.1 Nitrososphaeraceae archaeon
AGATCTATGCCCCCTGTGCCAACGATTGCAAAAACCTCACCTGCAGGATTATTGTACTTATGTTTATCATCGCTACTGGGTATCGGCTTTGATGGCTTATTTGGATTATACTCCATGGGGAACGATCGCTGATAATTATGGACCTTCCCCTCTAAGACTATGTCTACTCCAAACTTGTCAAATAGTTGATGATAGGTGTCTCACAGAGTTTTGCTCCCTTGACATAAATTGGCTGAGCAAGTGTTGGGTGAACTGTATAGAGGATTGTGCAAACTGACTATAATCCACTTTGCGCTCGGATTCTTTGATGCTTTCTGAAGATCATTATTTACAAACTCAAACTGTTTCGACCCTTTCTTATAATCTAGTTCAGTCGCCATAGTTAGAACATGAATATTCTGGATATCAAACGAATAATACTGCTTTTTAAGGTCGAAATGCGAGAGATATGAATCCAAGATTGATTTGCTGTCGTCATCATGATCTCCAATATTTATTTGAGTGACTTTATCAAATGGTTTTATAATATCAAACCAACACTTGGCAGTCTTTTGATAAGAATAGTCGCCTAACCCTAAAACCAATTCAGGGTTTTTGTTGTTGATATTCTTGGCGGTATCTTTCGTGTTCGAACTGCAACCCCAGTCCCCCACAGTTGAAATGTTGAAGCTAGCTGCAGCATGAGCGCTATGAATGGAATTGTATAGGGCACTCCCTGAAAAAATTGAACCAAATAAGATAAGTGATAGCATCGGTTTCGAAAGTTTTTCCAAGAGTTTTCTTCTCATGAAATAGGCTCTACAAACTTTTGCTATAAGGGTTAAAATTGAATACTATTCATAATACGCCAATAAGAAACTTTAATTGGATTAATTTGATGAAATTCTTCCCGTAATTGCGAGCAAATTAAAAAATAATTTCCAATTAGAATATTTGAAGCGCATGAAAGAGCTGGTTGGTGTTATTTGATTATGGTGATTCTGTCTGGGCAAATTTTGAACGATAAGTTGTATAATTGATACATGTTAAAGAATGCCAAACTGAGCTCGTTAATTGCATTATACACAAGAGCTAAATCCAAATCTTTAACTTCAGAAAAATATTATTGTAATCATGGGATCTAGAAAGTTGAACAAAAGGGGAATATAAAAATTGTTAATTCTGACGAAAAGAATTCAATTAAGATCGAAAGGGGAACCTGACATTATTGATATTACAGATCAGGCGTCGCAGGCAATAAAGGAATGTAACATAGAGAAAGGACTTGTCACAGTTTTTATTTCCGGTTCAACTGCAGCAGTCACAACAATTGAATACGAACCAGGCCTAAGAGATGACTTTCCAGAGATGTTGTCCAGGGTTGCGCCAGAGAATATACCATATAAACATGATAATACTTGGCATGATGGAAATGGTCATTCTCATGTTCGTGCTTCCTTGATAGGACCAAGTTTAACCATTCCGATCGTGGACGGTAAAATGACCCTAGGTACGTGGCAACAAATAGTAGTCTTAGAATTGGATACAAGACCGAGAAACCGTAATGTTATACTGCAGTTGATCGGTGAATAGATCTTCTATATTATTGATCGAATTGAGATTAAGACCTAAATCAAAGACTATTCGACACACTAGGAACTATAAGATATGAACCAGGAAAGTAGATTATCTCTGGCGTTCAGCCCTGTGACTAGATTAAAACATCATATCAATTCTAATCCATTATATTTTTATACATTTCTTGGCAAGACTATGATATATTGGTCTCTGCAAACACCTTACTAATGGTTCATTTTAATAGTATGGCAATGTTCATGATTTCATTTATTGTCGTGCTTATCTGTGCCATGCTTTTCAATGTTAACAGTATCATGGCAAATGCAAAACTTTTAGAGACTGAAGATAAAAAATTAACCACTGGACGAATAGATAGTGCTCAGATGATTGTGAATGGAAATACAACTTGGGTACTTTCCGGTAATTGGAAAAGTAATTTGTTCACTAATACGAAGTTCAATGACACTAATCCGGCCAAATTTTCAGCTACTGTAAACATGGTACTGGTAAACGGGTCTTCACCTCACAAACATAAAATTTCTGATTTTTCATTAAATAAAGTGTCTACACAAGATAATGCGACGACTTATGAAGGTACTCTGTCTATAAGTATGATAGACGGCCCTGTCTTTGGCATTCCTTATCTTATCAAGGATTTTCAAAATGACACAATAAGCATTTCCCTCGAAGGCATAACTTCAGATCAGCTGAATGTAGTCAATCATTTTGGTGGAACGCCAATAATCGGAAAATTCACAAATTAATAGTACTGTTAACCCGATCGTTAATATTCTTTGTTCAATTTTTTTTGGAGAAAAATATTTTTTATTAATTCCTGTTAGTATGTATATTCTGCTTGAAGTATCACGATGAGAGCTGTCATTCAATCGATGACTCCTCTGATCACTTGATGTTCTGTAACTTGGCGAAGGTTTTACAAATTCTTCAAATTTAGAAAGCTGTTCTTAAAGCAGGATTAAACATTTTATCATCAAAGGGAGAGCTCCTTATACCTGAAGCAACAGATAGTATGATCATTTACCATTCCAACAGCCTGCATCATAGAATAACAAATTGTAGATCCTACAAAAACGAAACCTCTTTTCTTCAGGTCATTGCTCAATTCATCAGAGATTTTTGTCTTCGAAGGAACGTCGGTCCACGTTTTCCAGTGATTCTGTTTTGGCTTTCCGTCTACAAAGCTCCAAAGATATGAATCAAAAGTTCCAAATTCTTTCTGTACTATC
>JAKEIK010000218.1 GCA_022545895.1 Nitrososphaeraceae archaeon
AATCTAGTTTGTAATTTTAAGGTATTGTACGTGTATTATCAATTGAAACCGGTTGCTCACCGGGCCACCCATTGACACGGGTGTCGAATTAATAAAGCGAGCCGAAATATCTTTGAAACAAAATTAGATATGATTCTTCAAACTTGAAATGCCAACTTCTATTTGGGTTCACAACAGAGACTAAGGTAAGATCTATCAAAGGTAAGAGCTATCAAAACGGCAACAAGAGGAATAAAATATACAAAAAACAATTTGCTCCTTTTTTTACTTTCAGGGATTAGTAAACCGTTGATTTTATGATTAACTCTAGAAAAAAGAAAAGATGGTCCCTATGGACAAGGGAATACTCCTGAGAAGGCAGTGCATAGACTTTGTCCTAATTCGCTTGGATGCTTGCTGGAGTCAGGATCACCTGTCAGTATTGGATTAATATTTCCGATACCTGCACGCCCCGGTCTGTCTGGAGTTAGATCAACAGGTGGAGGACTACTTGCATGTTCGCCAAATGCATTTCCATCAGTTGTGGCAGCACCAGAAGTAAGTTTTCCCCATCCAGAAGGGTTATCGGTATTTGGATTTGCAGCAAGTACGTTTCCTGGGACGAACACAATGGCCACGATAGCAGTGAGCAGAGCAATTGTTGTCACGTATTTGATATTCATATCATGAGGATTCCGAGACAAGTAATATTTAAGACAGTAGCACGAAAAAAAACTATATGCATCCGACTGCACCCGACTGCAGCCGTCTCGGACAAAGAAAAAAATGGCAAATTCAGGTGGAAAAATAAAATAATAGGAGAAATATTTCTTTGGCCGAATTGTGAAAAAATCAGTGACTAGTATAATAATTATTTGGCATGAAACAATAATGGCAATTTGTCGACAGCCCTGCTTGTAAAATCACTACTTGGCAATACCACGGCCAAACCTGTACTACTCCATCACACGACGAAAGGGATTGTATGCCTTGTAAAATAATCAAATATGATTAATCAGAACCGCAGCTGACTCTCTGTTATAATCAAGGTCCACCAATATCTCACTATGGAATTAATCGAAATGATTGGATGGGTTGTAATGGGCTTTGTCCCGATGTTGGGGGGACTGGAGCTTGCCAGCAGGAGACTGAGACATAGAGAGAAAATTGTCCTTAGGACTGAAATGAGAGGAGGCAAATATCTACTTGGCATATGAAAGCGCAACTGACGCATTACGGCAATTGATCTTTTTGGGAAGCTACGGTGCAAGAATAACCAGGTCGCCAGAAGGAATAATTACTTTACCTGGTGAATTGTATTATTATGTAGAAGTCACTACAAATGAAGGAACCAGATTTGTCATAGAAGCATACGGACATGAAGCAAGAGAACTGGAACGAGAAGTTTCTGCTAGAAAAGGAAAGGAGGAAATGATAATAGCGGAATAATAAATTTAGAAATCCCAGAGGAGATACCCCTTGAGCTAAGAATATGATAATTCATAATTGATTTTTATTAATTATATCTCCTTCTTACAATAACTTATCTTAATGGGAATAATGAATACCGTTTGATGGTTTTAATCCATACTAAAATCGCTTATGCGATTTTCAAAAAGAGATACGATTACAGATCAATTAAGTTGTTGGTAAAAAATCGGAGGAAGATGAGACAGCTTGATTGAACCGCCTATTCCAAGCAGAAGCCCCTTGGCGCAATTAGTATTTTTGATTAGTGGGGGAGCAGAGATAACAAAAGTTTCTGAGACACCTGTTGCGGGCAATGGTTTACCGTATTGTTACGTTGAGGTAACTGGGAGTACGGGGACTCAATATGTTGTTTACGCTTATGAGAAAGAGGCTGCAAAGCTTCATGAGATGGCAATAAACATCATGAATAAAAAAGAAAACGCATTTGATATTGACTACTGAGCTTTGGGCTGACCTGAATCATAATACGAAACTTAATCTTTTTCATTACCAACTTTGTATCGTCATTCCTATTCTAGTTTTTCTGATCTATTAGTGGCGTCCTTTTTGAATATTCTAAAGGCTTGCTGAAATATGGACTGGATCTTTAAAAGATTGCTTTGCTCCAATACGTTCTAAGACTAGCCCTGTTGAATCAAATAACGTAATTCTGAAACCGTAACTAGTCTGAAAAATAGTACCGTTGCGAGCCGTATCCTTGGCTAGGTTACGGCCCACAACAGGTGGATTATGTATTCGCACCATGACAATAAAATTGGGTTATATTTCTATGTATATTTCTAATTGCAACCAGTTAATTGCAATGCATTAAATTCATTGCAATATCAATTTTGTTAT
>JAKEIK010000219.1 GCA_022545895.1 Nitrososphaeraceae archaeon
AATAGGTTTATTCAAGTTGTGAACTCACAAGTCAAGTATAATAAAAACGGACAGATTGACGCAGTCCCCATTATCATATATCATAGAGCAGGTGACAACGAAGCTATCGATTACAATACAGATTTAAAACTCTTTGAAAAGGAAATGAAATATCTGCACGATAATAATTTTCGAGTAATAACTATGAAAGATCTTGCGTATGATCAAAAAACTAATTATTTATACATAAAATCAACGGAGAATCCAGTAATTGGTGAAATAGCCTCAGTATCAGGCAGTAATTGATCTTTTTGTCTCGAGCACAAGGTTCGGATGCGGTGGAACTGATAATGCTAGAATTATGATTTACGAACCCACTACTTTTTATTTTTATAGCTTTTTAACTGTTGGAGATTCTGTTAACGGAGGTAGTTCTGGGGAATTACCTGTTGTTGAAGCCGATTCGCCTTCTGAAGGTAAAACACTTCCTGTAACATTAAATGATTTAATCATCTCTTGGGCAACAGGAAGCAAATCATCAAACGAGTCTTTAGTCGCTATATAACCTATAACATATTGTACTCCATCTTCATCTATGGTAACAACATCAAGTTCGTTTACAATAGGTTTTCCAGGTAATCCAACATTCTTATAAGAAAGAACAGTGCTACAAGCATTTATTCCATTTATCATATATTTTCCACATTCCATCGGTTCAAGCAACTTGTATTTTGATAAACTTTGTCCATATGCGTAAATAGAGTCTATCGAGTCTGTTACATTGGTATAGATAGATTCATCAGCTGTTATGGTAATTATGGCTCCGGACGAACCACTGCCTGAATATATAAAATTCATTGCTATGGGCGAAGTAATTACAACACCTTCATATTCACCCATTTTTTGCGGAATCCAATTTGATGGATATTTAATCGTAAAAAGACCATTTTTTTCATTGAATGTTTTCCACTTCACCTGTTCACCTGCGTAGACCTGTGTCCCTGGAATAATAATCAAACACATGGCTACTATAATCACAATAGATACTAGTCCTAGAATGTTCCCATACTTTGGCATACAAATGTCTAGTATTCTTGTGCTTTTAAGATTTTGTAATATATCGTTTATAGAAGTAATAATTACAGCTGAGAATTAGAACTTTGAAAGCATATAAACTATCTCCTATATTAGTAACAGAATTCGTTTTGTCGTATAATATTTGCGTGTATATAATTGAAATATTGTAAATTTTACATCGGGTTCGGTGGGATGCAATACACTAGTGTATGTAATCCAATATAGGATTTGACCCCGATTAGGTATTATGTCGTAGCCCAAGAAATTCTAACGCCTACCCCAAACTCTAATAGAAAGTTAATGGCTTGTATAAATGAATTAGCAGATGAATTACACAAAAAAATCAAAGGAAGTATTATCCATCATCTTCCTGTTTGTGTTTATTATTTCCACTTCTATAATAGTAATTTATACGCCACTTGTTTATGGTCAAACAAATCAAACTATATCTAACGCAGACTTACTGAATATACCAGCAAAGAAAGTTCACGTAGGAGATATTGATATTGGATACAAGATGTTAGGTAAAGGTGAACCGATTTTACTTTTTAATGGTGCTTCCGATAATATGAACGCCTGGGACGCAGCCTTTCTAAAAGGTCTTTCTTCAAATCATACAGTGATTGTGTTTGATCAACGTGGAATTGCAAATACAACAATTGGTTCCAAACCATACACTTATCAGCAACTAGCAAACGATTCAGCTGGTTTACTTGATGCTCTGAAAATACCAAAAGCAGATGTTATGGGATATTCTCTTGGATCATATTTAGCCCAACAGCTTACAATCACGTATCCAGATAAGGTTAACAGTCTCGTACTTGTTGGTTCATCATGTGGCGGAAAAGATCATACACCCAAACCACCTGAGTTTATAAAATTGCAATCCGACGTGGTAAACAAATCTCTAAATAATGTTTCTATTTCACAGGGGGAGATGAAAGCGCTTGTATCTGCTTCATTAGGAGAAGGATGGATAAGACTGCATCCTGAATCTGTTAACATTCCAGAAAACATTACTTCATTACAACAACTGAAGCCTGGTTTGCCCCCTGAGGTAGCGAATTATCAGAATAACGTAGGAAAGCATTGGGAGGACAATCCAAACTGGAGTGGTACTTGTGATGATCTTGCGAAATTGGCTAAACCCACGTTGGTCATAACTGGAACCGATGATAATCAATACCAACCGCATCTTAATTCCTTAAAGATAGTAGAAAAGATTCCCGGAGCCTGGCTTGTACAGATCAAAGATGCTGGTCATGCAGTAATGGATCAATATCCGGGGGAGATCGGTAAGATATTAAATACATTTCTCTCGACAACATCAACTCCAGCTACCTAATGTAGATATTATACGGAAGCCATAACAGCATATGACTATAAATCCATAAATGTAAATTTGAATTCACTCAAAATTAACATAGTACGTAATTCTGCAAGATATCAGAATTGGTATCATTTAACGCCTAAACCGGTGAAAAATCAATATCTATAAATTTTAGATCTTTATAACTAGAATGTTATATAACTAGAATGTTATAAATTTTATTCGGGTTCGGTGGTATGAGCAATAAAATTAGTCCTTTTAGAAGATCAGAAAATCCTAAGATATTTTATAACGAGCAAACATTATGAACATCTGCAATAAATAAATCGTTATCGTATTTATTAGCCAACTCTGAATTGGATTGATTTGATGAAAGTAAATATCAATACATCTTTATTGTGCAGGATAGTACTTTATTTAGAACAATTTTGGAAAAAAATAAGTGCGATAAGTGTAACTTGACAATTCATCCTAATTTCATAGGTAATCATAAATGTGATCATCAAAACTGCCCAATTTGTAAAAGTCCTATTACACCTTCACAGTATTGGTTCCACGTAAGATCACACCCGGGCCATGAAAATGATAGTCCACCACCGCCAAAAGTAAGTACGTTTGAGAATAGACGAAACGCAAGCTATTCCGGTTATGGCAATTATCGTAGAAACTAGTGAGGAATTATCTCATTTTAAAAGCAATCAAAGTAATTCTTGTTTGGTGGAACTGATAATGCTAGCACTCTAATTTTATAACCCTTATGGCGGCTCGCTAGCAGATAACATCAATATTCTCAGAAATAATTAGATTCTTTTGGAATCCAATATTTTGGAACGATGCCATGGCTTAACCCTAATTTTTTGTTTGCAGTCTTTACAGCGCAGAATCTCTTTTGGATATTTCAATTCACAGGTAGAACAATAATTGAAATAATTATAATCTATCCTCCTGGCAATTGCATTTACCCTACCGTCTTTGAGGAATCTAAACATCTTATCGACAAATTACCTTCTATCTAACATATTTGTTGCCCTATTATGCTGATTGTGACTAAATATATTTGGCATTAATTAGCCGAACTATCTTCAATTGCTTTAGCGCATCTATCACAATACTTCTCTATTATTATTGCTCCTTCAGTACTGTATTTGACTAACTTGGTTGCAGGTTCTCCGCACCCCATACAGAATCTCGATTTCTTTTCGGCGCTTGATGTAAAGGGCTCAATACTTTTCAATGTCTTTACTAACAATTATATCTTCTCTAATTATGTAGAAGGAAGGTACATTATAAACCACATAGAACAATTGTTGGTGTCAGCTCCAAGATTACTTAGATTCAAGGAGAATGGGATTCGAACTTATTAGCTAAAAGTCCTCTAATTTCAAAAGAATCCTAAAATTTCCTATCTGTATATTAAACAAACAGGAAAAAATCTCCACTCAATAATATATCAGTATATTACTAATACTGGTAAAGATTACGTCGGGTTCGGTGGGATTCGGACCCACGACATTTTAACCCAATAAAAGACTGGTTAAGAGCCAGACGCTCTACCTGGCTGAGCTACGAACCCACAAAAGTTCTCTTTTTAGTTTGTGTTATTTAAATTAAACTTGGTTAAAAATTAATACTTAAATTTCGGGAAAAATCGTAAAGTAGGATTTCGTCGGTAATTGGCCGTA
The DNA here is from genome assembly GCA_022545895.1 of Nitrososphaeraceae archaeon. Classification (GTDB taxonomy): domain Archaea; phylum Thermoproteota; class Nitrososphaeria; order Nitrososphaerales; family Nitrososphaeraceae; genus TA-21. Next base: position 4,069 of record JAKEIK010000219.1, read on the forward strand.
TTATTGAGCCACTTTTTGAACCTGATAATCCTTAATTATTTTGAGTATAGTTTCTGATACTGAAAGATTTGCCTTTTCCTTTTCTTTAAGGATTTCCCTATAAGCATCCAAAGTTATATAAACTGGAATTGAACCTGTGCCTTCAAGCAATGATTTTACTCTATACAGACCATTTTCGATTCCACGTTCGGCTATCTTTTTGAGCTTTATCTTGTCTATAAATCCTCCAAGAGGACCCATAGGCATATCATAATTCACCTGTATACTTGTTTTGGTTTTCTTTTCTTCCAAAGGCTCAAAATTAACAGTGATTGTCCAACTCTTAAATGGTCCTTCGATCATTTTGGCCACGATTTTCCTATGCGGAATGTATTCGATAGTTTCGCAATCCCACTCTAATCTCTTTCCATCAAAGTCTCCACTTATTCTAAATATTGTTCCGACTCCAAAGCCATTCTTGACTTCTAATGGTAATATATTCAAACCCATATTTTCTGGAAATTGATCTGCCATGTGTTCGGGTCTTGCAAAATAGGTAAAAACTTCACTGATTGGCGCATCAATCAAC
>JAKEIK010000220.1 GCA_022545895.1 Nitrososphaeraceae archaeon
ATAAGAGACACTTGCGTTTTGGCAGAAGATCTAGGCTATTATGGATTCTATTATGGAGAATCTCTAGCTGAAATTGATATGGATTGTTGGACAATTATATCTAACTTATCTGCAATAACCAATAAAATACGATTAGGACCAGTGATAACCTATCTATTTCCAAAATATAGAAACATTGCTCTTCTTGCAAAACAGGCTGTGACTTTTCAGGACATGTCGGGGGGAAGGCTTGCATTTAGAACAGGCGCTGGTGCGACTTTGCATTATGCGTCTCAGTGGTGGTATCCATTTGGAATTGATTATCCTACAATTAAGGAACGACTTGATATTCTTGATGAAGGACTTCAGGTTCTTCAAAAATTCTGGAACAGTCCTTCAGTTTTCTTTGCCGGCGATTATTTTAAGGTCAATGGTGGTACTCTGACAAAGACCAATACGCCAATTCCAATTACCGTCGCCGCAAAGAGTGAAAAAATGATGGCTATCGCCGCAAAATACGCGGATGTCTGGGAAGCCTCTTATATCTCGCCTGATAAGTTCAAACTCCTGTTTGAGAAATTCATGGAGATTTCCGATATTGTCGTGAGAAGAAACAATAAAATAACAAGCTCTATCGAACTAGATGTTATAATAGCCGAGTCTGATTCGGAGCTGGCCTATAAGGAAAAATTATTTATGATGGATAGAGGACCCAGTATTCACAACCAGATTTTGCAAAATGGGTTGGTAGGTACACCGGACAGAGTGAGAGAAAGAATTAAGGAATATGTAGACGCAGGGGTAGAACAATTCTTTCTTTCTTTTCATGATCCATTCAATCAACATGACCTTGAATTATTTATGGATACGGTAAAATGATATGTTGTAAGCCATGGTCTGGATTGTGGGAAAGATGGATTCATTGAGCATTTCACATCCTATGAAGTACAAATAGGTCAAGTGTATAATAGGGTAAAGTATTAGATAGAAAGGAGGCCTTACTAAAGGATAGAATAACGAGGTAAAGAATCACAATTCAGTTTGTTACAATTTTTACAACGCTATAGAGAAATTAGGGCGGTAACTTTTAACAAGCGTGTCAGAAAAAGAAAAACAATCTTCGTTACACACCTTCTTAAGGTATAAGGACCTTGAAGACATGCTCAAGGTAATCCTGTTTTCAGCACAATCTCCTCTGGGTCTAGTCCCTATGCTGTATCACTTAGAACTCAAGCAAAGGCAAATTCTATTCATTCAAACTGGCACTATTGGTGGCGTGACAATTCATTATAAAGTAGAAAAAGAAAAGCCAAGCAAGAAATTTATTGAATTAAATAGGTTAACAGGACAATATAGCTTTGCCGAAAGTCTGGGTTCTGATACTCAGTCATTATACATACCAGTACTGGAGCTAGAAGATGCTTCCCTCAAATTTCCTACATAAAAAGTAAGACACGACATATGTACAAGAAAGGTTAGTAAACATCCTTTATTCCCTCACGTTTTGATTCATCTCTCTATGTAACTACTCCAAATAGAATGATTCACTTTTTTCACTGAATTCACTTTGTCGAAAGAAAAATACGAAATTATTTTATGCTATAAGTGATGAATAACGGTTTGTATTGCTGTCTGTCGACTTCTGGAACTTTATTTATCCTTTGTCGAAGAGTTTTTGGTTTTGTCCTTTTTTGAACATTCTCTAACAGTTCAATATTTGCATGACAAGAGTAACAATAATAGCATTTGATGCAGGTGTGGGCCGTTCTTATATCGCAACTGATACAATGTCTGTAGATCGAAGTATTACCAGACGAAAGAAATTCATGCACCAATAAGATAGAAATTAGATGCAAATAACTATTGAAAC
>JAKEIK010000221.1 GCA_022545895.1 Nitrososphaeraceae archaeon
CTAAATGAGTCCTTCGTGTCATTGGACGACTATTATGTAAGCTGGGAGCAAGGACTATTGGGGATTACGTTGGACCCAGAATTCAGTGACAATCATTTTTTATACCTTTATTATACAAGCTTGGATGATCGAACTGGCGAGATATTTAATCGAGTCGTGAGATTTACTGATAAAGATAACAAGGGTATTGATAAAACAATTTTACTGGATAAGATCTTTGCAGAAAATGGTTATAATTCAGGTGGTGCACTAGCATTCGGACCAGATAGCAAGCTGTACGTAACTGTTGGGGATGCTACAGAACATCCATTCTCACAAGACTTGGCTATAGAAATAGGAAAAGTTCTTAGAATAAATAGAGACGGTTCAATCCCTCCGGATAATCCATTTCCAGGTTCGCCAGTATTCACGTTAGGACACAGGAACATTTTTGGGATAGCATTTGATAAAAGTGGTAACGGGATCATTACTGAAAATGGTGATTCCCATTACGATGAAATTAACCTCATACAGAAAGGAGGTAATTATGGATACCCCTTATTGCAAAGGCCTAACGAAGCTCCGGAGCTGAATAACTCTTCGGACTCCATCAAACCGCTGAGAAGCTATTGGAGTACTATTGCTCCGACCCAGGCCATTTACTATAACGGAACTAAATTTCCTGAGCTTAACGGTAAATTTCTGATTGGGACTTTTGTAGGAGATATCTATGCATTAAAGTTAGACGATAAAAACAAGCAGATTGTATCTGAAATGAGGTTAAAATTGGACATATATCCTAATATGCCGGTAGTGGCTTTGGCCGAATCACCAGATGGAGAAATATATTTTGCCGGCTACTCTATTGAGAAATTAGACGACATTAAGGAAGATACCATTATCAGGACAATGAACGAAATTCATGTCGACCTTCCCCAATCCTTCGATATAGGCGATCTTAAGGCAAACGGTATTCAAAGGACAATAAATTTATCTATCAACCTATTGAGCACTCCACCAAATATTGGAAATTACATCACAATGAAGTTACCCTCCTCATTACTAACTGATGTCTATAAGGTCATTAAAGGTTCAAGTGAGGGTCAGAGTAGTGAAATAAAATTTAGCGTTGGGGACTCCACAGCCGATTATACGACAGTGAAGATCCCGCTATCCAATGAAAAGCATCAGCAGATATTTATTATAGGTACATGATAAAGTGCCGACAGCTCATATTCAAGAATCTGATCTTAAAGATAATAATAAGTTCTTCATTTAAAATGATGGACAAATTCGGGACACGCAATGAAATTATTTAGAAATTATTTCTTATCTAAGCATTTAATCAACTATCCATCACCTTGGATATTTTTCGTTATCCCCGGTATTGTGATGACATTCGTATTTCCCTTCTTCCTTCAAAATACGCTTTTTCAAGAGGTTGATGCTTCGCATTGCGTCCAATATTATCCCCAAATAATCACTATTGGGATAGCATGTGGGAATGCAGATTTATTTGATTTGTATGACCAAGTTGCCTCAGATGCGATTCTGGGTCAGCAATCCAAAGGAACATGGGTACTAAAGGCAAACATAGTGGTAGGTAATTCTGCAACTCTAAATATTAACTCAACATATGCAAGTAAATTGAAAATAGATTCTACTGGCGACTCTCCATACCATATCGCCGTTCTTGGAAATCTAAATATCGATTCTGTGAAAGTATCTGCCTGTAGTAACATGTCAGGAAGTGACGATGAGGGAGACAACGAATCAAATCCAAGGCCATATATTACAGCTCTTCCAAGTGCCACGGGTAAGTTGACCATTTCAAATTCAGATTTATCATGCCTTGGATACAATGCCCCACAAAGGGAGGGAGTTTCCATTTATGGAGGCTCAGGTAATTTTGCGAATAACACCATACGCAATAATTACTATGGTCTTTTCGCTTATGTATCTAACATTACCAATGTAAATAACATATTTACAAACAACGTCTACGATATAAACGTCATTGGTAATAAGACTATTAAGAATAACATCGGAACTAACTACAGATTCATAGACACTGGAAAGCCATTTGTCGCGATAAGATACCCTGTGGAGAACTCAACGATCGCGTCGACTCATCTGCGAGTAGAAGGTACATCATTTGACGAACAAAGCGGCATAAAGAAAGTGGAAATTTTTGAGCACACGTTTCCATTTGATAACAAATTCCCCTACAAACTCGCAAAGCAGCAAAGAAACGGCAGCTGGCTCCTATGGGAATTTGAGACCAATTTAACTAAGAGTGGTGTCCATCGGATTTCTGTCAGAGCGACTGATAATGCCGGAAATGAAAATTGGGCTGAAGTACTTTTTAGCGTTTCACCTTTTATTAACACGAATCTAGAAAATAGCAGTTTGACATCAAACGACAAAAGAATTGCTTTAGTGAGACCCATTTTTACCGATGGTGCGTACAACAAAGGTGGTTTCTATGAATTTTATCCGAAGTATGGTGATGTTCCTGAAGGAAAGGAAATTTACACTGACCTTGATTTACTTAGCAGCCACATTACTTATGATCCAGAAACTAGCGACGCGACCTACCTCCTGCTTGACCACCTAAAAAACATTACAAACGGCCCTATTCCTATCATATCCGATGAAGATATCCATGAAGGTTACATCTTCAAAGATGACGGCACTAATGCTTATGACATACTCTTCATGCTTCACGAAGAGTATGTCACAAAGCAGGAATATGTGAATCTAAAACAATTCGTCAACCATGGGGGAGTAATTGTATTCATCGATGGAAATGTTTTGTACGCAGAGGTTTCGTATAATCCAGACATGCATACGGTCACACTTTTGCGCGGACATGATTGGAAGTTTAACGGTAAATTTGCAGAAAAAAATGTTCGTGAGAGATGGCTTAATGAGAATAAAGACTGGATGGGCTCAAATTTCTTGTGGAGTAGCATTGATGCACCCAAAGTGTTTACCGATAATCCTTTCAACTATAGTCACTTTGAAGAAAACTATATCTCAAATCCCGATGATCACATTATCTATGACTATCATGCCGTAATACCTCCAGAGTTGGTAGA
>JAKEIK010000222.1 GCA_022545895.1 Nitrososphaeraceae archaeon
AGGTTCGATAAGAGAAATCTGGGAAAGTCATATTGAAATGGAAAAATGGTTTGATCCTGCATTTCAGAACTTCGTCGACGAACAGCTAGTTACTGCGAAATAGGTACTGTGGATTGGACTCGGTTTGTATCCCATTGAGAGATCTGAGGTCCAAATACGCGTCGGGACTCATATTGCTAGAATTACAATCTGGGTCCCAACCCAGCTCTGTTTTTCTCCAATTCTTGACAATTCATTAGTTCATAGTGTTCAAGACGTCAAAGTCGGTACTAAATGTTCCAATGAATCATTAAAATAATTGATAGAAGGAGTTTTCACTCATCTTCAAAGAAAGGTCTAAAAGCCACGTCAAAACCCGGGGAATTGTTTGCAAACTGCTTAATTGTTACCATCTTACATATTTTATCTTGAAATTCTGAATGTTCGACGAGCTTTATTTTGCAGATAGGACAAACGATTCTAGGATTCAATGATGTTTATATCTACTTAGAGGAGGATATAAGGATATTAATAGAGACTTAATTTAATATTATTGGGAAGTAAAAGAACATCTCTCTGTGAATTGTTTAAATAATATTGGTGAGAAGAATGCTGATTAGAGTAGTTGACAACTATCCTAGCCTCATTGGAAAACTTATTTTTGGTTATAGAGTCTACAAAGAATGGGTGGAAAGTTCAAGAACACTTAAAGCGGCAAAAGCCATCCAGCCTGGCATTCGATCCTGAACATCCTCAGAGAGCATATTGCGGTACTTTTGACAATGGACTTTGGAAAACTGATAATAATTGTCAAACATGGGAAAAGACCTCGCTAGAAGTCTCAGGTTCTAGTATCATGTCTCTTTCAGTTAGTCCTATAGAAAAAGGAGAGGACGGATTTAACAAGTTATTTGTGGGAACGGAACCAAGTATAATTTATTCTTCAATTGATGGCGGTCAAACATGGGAAAAGATCGATGAATTTAATAAATTACCTTCACACTCTACATGGTCATTTCCTCCTAGACCATCAACACATCACGTTCGTTGGATAGAGCCTGATGTAAATAGAAAAGAGTACCTTTTTGTTGCCATAGAAGCAGGAGCACTAATCAAGAGTTTTGATGGTGGTAGGACCTGGATGGATCGAATAGAGAATGGACCATATGATACTCATACATTAAGGACTCATAAAAAAGCACCTCGAAGACTCTATTCTGCTGCGGGTGATGGCTATTTTGAGAGTCAGGACTATGGAGGTTCCTGGAAAAAATTAGATGAAGGACTAGGACAGCACACCTATCTTTTAGGCATTGCAGTTAATTCAGATGATCCTGAAAACATAATCATATCAGCGGCAAGCAATGCTTGGCAAGCACACTATAGACAAGATCCGGAATCCTTTGTATATAGACGTTCATATGATATTCATGATAACGATAAGAGGTGGAGTTCAACTACTGATGGTTTACCTGAATCAAAAGGAACTATAATTTCAATGATTCAATCTAATCCGAAAATCAAAGATGAGTTTTATTGTCTGAATAATCGAGGAATCTATTGTTCTAAAGATTCAGGAATATCTTGGGACGTACTAGATATACCCTGGGCTAAAGAATATTATTTACAACACCCTTGGGCATTGGCAGTTAAGGAATGAAATTGCAAAAATTACAAATATAATTTGGATAGTGTGTTTGCATAAGAGACTTAGCATCCAACAAACAAGTTACTTTAAATTCCTTGGTGGTATAAGAAGACTTGGGCATTGGAGAGGAGTCATGTAATATGGCTTATGTCTATTATTTCTGTATCCATTGGAGGAACATTTGCAATTATCTACATCATTAAAAATTTCATGAATATTTTGAAGGAACTAAGGAATAGATGATAAAAGATAAACTCTCCATATTAACCTTTAAGTCATTAAATTTTAAACCTGATATATGTTTACTAATTATAGTATCGATAATTTGGGTTCGGTGGAACTGATAATGCTAGAATTACGATTTCAGAACCCGAACCTCTTTAATAACTAAAAAATAAAAATTTAAGGGACTTCTAATTCCATATCATCCAAATAGTCTTCGATGTCACTCTTTAGATGATTACAGTCGTCATCAACATCATCTACCAGGTCGTCGAGATATTTATCAATCCAATCTTGAAACAAACCATTCGCAACACCGTCTTCTCCTAGGTTATCTTCTATATCTGTTCTTTCGTCATCATCAGTGGTTGCCAATAATTGGTCCCAAGTTATTAGTGCTATAGCGAGGTCTTTACAATCGACTCTAACTGTGTCGTGCTTTGCATATGCAGAATTAAAACCATTCCCAAATGCAGTAATTGTCAACAAAATTACAGTCCCCATTGCAACGGCTATTATTTTCAGGCCCATTATTCTAGCAAAAGAGGGAATATTTAAAAAGAGATAGTATGAACTGATATTGTTTAATCATAACTATACAATAAAACTAATCACTGATTTGTGCATTGGCCTAAAGGTATCTAGATTGTTGTCCGAATGCGATGGAACTGATAACGCGAGAATTATGATTTAGGAACCCATTCCAATCTTTTCCCTCATACCAAATTTCATATCGAAGCTACAAAATGGACATCATTACAACAATAAATAGAACTGAAAGCATATTTTGCTAATGCCAATATCTTTAGATGAATATCGGCAAGGTAAAGTTGTCGATGGGTCTAGCAAAATTGTCCTTGACTTCTTAAAGTCTAATCGTAACCAAGCGTTCACACAAGATGAAATAATTAAAGGAGTGAATCCTAATCCGACCTCGGAGAGCTTCATCCACTTTTTAACTACAATGGCACCCCTCCAGCTGCAAGGATTGGTTGAGAGGCGAGAGGTTCAACGACAAAAGATTCGGAATTGTATTACAGAGCAACATAGTTACTTTGTTCACATCCGCAGAAACATGGAATTCGGTGGAACTGATAACGCTAGAGTTACAATTTTGGAACCTACTTGATCGCAAATGTTGGAATGTCGCACCAAAAATCATTTAGAACATTCCCAAATTTACATTTGATTTCCCTAGAATCGCCTACATTGGGTGTAATTCCAATAGGGTGTTCTATCTTATCTAGAGCATATGTAAGAACTGATTTTATTTTTTGATTAATTTGATCTTGACTCACAAATGGATTTGCAAGCCCCGAGATGTTTCCACTACTTTGATTGTTGGTATTGTTCATTTTTATGTATCCTATCGTAGGTGATTTATCAAAATCATCAATTATTGAGGTAATCAATGTATCCTTAGCTTTGGTAAAGTTAGGAGCTGTACCCGTCATTGTATATATAGTGTCAAAGGATGGACCCACATAACTTGCTCCATTTATAATGGTAAAATTACCTTCTGAAGTTTTTGCAACTTTAATGGAATAATTCAACTGTGCACTTGCTGTTGACATTGTAGTATAGTACATCGAACCACAGAAAACTGCAAGAATTCCAACAAGGATTATTGTCTTGAATTTGTTCTTCATAACGTAGGTTAAAATGTCAACAATATAAAGAATTTCGTTAGCTTATTCTATTTACCAATTAAAAGTTTGAATGAGAAACAGTATGAAAACATCGACTCATCGGAGGTCGTTGCCTTTGATGATCTAGTAAGCTATAAGGTAGAAACATTTGATTTTAACTGAAGAATTTAGAATGAAATGCTAGAGGCACCAAAATTAAAATCTCAAGTTCAATGATATGGTAAGGAGTCTTACTAACCGCTATCGTATCATATTATTAATGTAATAATTATGCTACTAAGTTTAAGACATTGGTGAATCGGGTTCGGTGGTTCTAGTAACTCAAGTAGTTCAATAAATGAACTCGCTCCTAATTGTGATTGGCTAAGCTTTAAACTTTTCTTTAATGAACGTTAAACTATTTGGGTTCGGTGGGATTCGGACACTGCATGTAGTAGGGTCCTGTCGATCTTATATTAAGCTTCATCGTATTTGGAATTTTTCTGAATTTAGATTGACAAATGTTAAATAAGTACCGAGCCTGATGGGAGGTTATTAGGAATTTGAATGCAGACCAACACCCTCCCACCAGTCAATGAGAAGTGACATTTAATCTCGTAATCGATAAATAAATAATTTACCTTTTAATGAAAGCGTTAATAGCTATATTACCCAGTAGTTTTCTGAATGAGTTTTCGTGGTGTTGACAATTCGAATTCTACAAAGAGTTTCTTTGGCAAAAAACTAATGATAGTAATAATAATAGTGCTAGCTGCGGGTTTGACATTTGCCGTTTGGTTCTTTTTTATTTCTGATTCAAATACTGCAATTCAGAACGGTGATAACTTTCTGCCACCAAATTGTTATTCAATAAATGGAAAGCAGATATGTCCTAAGACATAAAAATACTTGTAAAAACATGTTGATATATCCAATCACTTGTTGACATGCTTTGCACTTTGTATAAAGCTTACCTATATATTATGCATCAAGATTTCTTGAATATCTGATTGTCTGACAATCAGAAAATAAATTTTGTTCGAGTATATGTCTGTGTGCTATCAACCTTAGTTATCCTCCTTCTGTTTCTTCTTGGCATTCAACAATTTGACTTCAATAATGAAATACACGCACAATCTGCGTCCGAAAGTGTAACAGGCGACAAGGTAGTTATTTTAAATTTTGATGACGGTCGTAAGTCACAGTTTACAGAAGCAAAATCAATTCTTGACAAATATGGATTTAAGGCTTCTTTCTACATTGTCTGTAACTATATTGGAAATAAACCTGGTTATATGGATTGGAACGAAGTGAATCAACTGTATGCAGAAGGACATGATATTGGATCACATAGTATGAATCACATAAATCTAGCTAAGCTTTCAAAGAAAGATCTCAAATTCGAGATAGGTCAATCTAAGAAATGCCTTGAAGACCATGGAATTGTTGTTACTAGTTTTGCATATCCATTTAACAAGGGCTCCGATGATAAAAAAGTTATAAAAATTGTTTCAAAATACTACGAGTTAGGGAGGACGGCTGGCAGTCCAATTACGTTTTTGCATTGTGATGGTTGGAACGATCAGTCAAACCAAAATGACTGTAGAACTCATACCAAAAAGGATCTTACTTTTGCCAATAGATATTCAATTAGAGGATGGAGTCATGACTTGTCAAGAATGGTAAATTCATATACTGACGATCAATTATTGAATAGGTTTATTCAAGTTGTGAACTCACAAGTCAAGTATAATAAAAACGGACAGATTGACGCAGTCCCCATTATCATATATCATAGAGCAGGTGACAACGAAGCTATCGATTACAATACAGATTTAA
>JAKEIK010000223.1 GCA_022545895.1 Nitrososphaeraceae archaeon
ACGTTGGATAAAGTGACAATCATTAAGGTAAATTGAGTAATTATCTTGCTGTCACCGCCCAATTTAGGTAACAAATACGTGATAATCGTTTTTTTCTATAGATCCTAGTAAAAAGCCGATATCACCGTCTCGAATAAGATTTGCGCTCATATAATTCTTTAAGCTTTGTCAGATTTATGCTCGATATGAGAGTTATGGAGCATATTTCTGTCCTGTTTGCTACCGTAGGTTCTCATGAAGATTCGCGGATGGTCTTTTTCACCAAATCAACGAACACTTTTTGTTCTACGGGTTTCATGATGAGTTGCTCGCGTCTCACTCCTGGCATCACGGACAAAATCTCCTCAGCTAGTTCAATAGCTGATGCAAAAAGTACTTTTACATCATTCTTAATCGCTTTTAGACTCATATACAGTTCCAGGCCATTAATTTCTGGCATTCTTATATCGCTTATTATTAAATCATAAAATGATGGATTTGTTCGTGAAAAGTGCTCCAGTGCTTCACGAGAATTTGAAAATGATTTCACTCCGAATCCTTCTCGGGTCAAGAATTTCTCCAATACAAAGAGATCGTCATGTTCATCGTCTATCAATAGAATATTTGGAACCTTCGATGCCTTCGTGCGTCTGTCAACCGCACTATTCTTTACCTCATCTTCCTGCTGCGTTGATGATTTCCGTGCTTTAACAGGCTGACTCCTTTTTGAAAGTGAGTAGATGGGGTAAGAGTATTTTCCAATGCCAGAATAATATCCAGCAGCCAGTTCTTCGAATCGGCACGATTTCTCCAATTGAGGGATTGATCTTATAATTCTGTAAAGGTCGCTTCCTATTACTATTCCATTCCACGATGCCCGCAAATTTATCTTGGAGCAAAAGTTGATTGTTGAACCAAATAGGTCGTCTATATCCAGACTTCCAGATTTGGCTATCTCTACTCTTCCATAATCGGCGCTAATTCTATAACCTATGCTAGGCAATTTTTCTTCATTAAGCATCTTGTTGATATTTGGCGATTCTGCTATCTGTGAGAAGCAACACTCGAGAACATCTCTAAAAGCACTCGTGTTAGTCGTATCTTTTGTCTTTGGAAAAAAGGATATTATTCCATCACCCAAGGTTTTGATTACCCTGGCATCATATTTCCTGAGAATATTGGCCATGGCGTTAATAAATATAGAATAAAATTTCCTAGTTTTCTCAGAACTACTAATAGCAGATACGATTGATGTAGAGCCAACTATATCCACAACAGTCACACAATAATTCTCAGAATTGTTTGTAAAAGATACCTCGATTTCATTGTCTGTCTCAATGGTATCTGTTGAGGTAAGGAAGTCTAGATGATCCCGTGATGGTTTATCCACAGTTTTTCTCATTTTAGACAAGGCATTTCACATTATTAGAATGATATTTCTCTAGTCGAGACTAATGATCGAGAATTAGGTACGTTAGATGCCATGCCGAAACAGTCATAATTCCAATTTCATGCATTTAAGCTTATAGAGCAAGATTTTGTTGACCCTTATTGACGCTAGATCACGGCTATTTAAGGCAATTTTTAACTATATGAGCGTCGCAAAACCCGCGGTAGTAATAGGGCCGCATTTAATCTTTGTCACGTCTCCTCATTGAACACAAAGAGTGCTTAGCGAATCCCCTTAGGCTAGTAATTCAAAGTATTCAAAAGATCCAATCTATTAAGATGAATTTATTACAATGCAGAATTAATTTTCATTATTCGATTTTGATCTGTTCTTTGCACCAAGATTTTCTCTGGATTGAATTTCTTGCAATACGTCATGAATAATTTCTTTTACCTCTTCCTGCTCAAGCTGTTGATGTTGATACTTTTCCATTATCCTAGAGCGATCTAAGATGGGCTTGTATTCTTTAAGAAGTTCATTTTCCATCTGTGTTATCCCTATAGTTTTTAGAAGACCAAGTTGGCTCTTGGCACTCTTGTAGAATTCTTTCCGAAGATTGGTATCTCTAGCTACACCGGTAGCAGATGCAAAAATTCCAATGAATAGTAAATATGAGCCAATTGGCATAAAGGCTTCTGTTACTAATCCAAAGGGCGGATAAAGTCTATATTGTAATGTTGCTATGTCGATAGAACCAAAAAGTATTGTCATGCCTATTGCTGAAATTAATAGTGATTTACTCACACGATCTTTTGCCACAAGTGAAGAAGC
>JAKEIK010000224.1 GCA_022545895.1 Nitrososphaeraceae archaeon
AACTATGACCCTGGTAAGATCGAAGAGTACGGTTTGTATGGGATTATAGAAGGAGAACTTGGTGGTATTGGACCAGAATTAGATGGTGCAGGTTCCAAATTCTTTGATGCTTTAATCGGTGGAGAACTGGAAACTGCAAACCCGTTTAAGAAAAGTCCTTTTAAGGTTGAGATAAAAGAGTTCACTAGGAAAGACAAAACTTATCATGGTAGATTCATCCATTACTGGGATGAACCCTCCGTAGATGAGATCCCTCTCATTGTAAATCCAAGTATGCATGGCATGATTGAGGTTATGCGAGGATGTGGCAGGGGGTGCAAATTCTGTGACGTGACGCTTAGGCCTTTGAGGTACTATCCAGTTGAAAAAGTCATAAAGGAAATAGAAATTAACATGAAATACGGAGGACTCAATAACGCGTGGGTGCATAGTGATGACATTTTTGTATATGGATTGAATCCAAGAACCACAAAAAATATGCAACCAAACAGAGAGGCTCTAGAAGAGCTTTTTACCGGCATAATGTCCACTGGAATTGCACATACAAATCCTACACATGGGACACTTGCTGGAGCAATTGCCGATGAAAGATTGATTCCCAATCTATCAAAAATCATACATGCATCTCCAGATAATCATATAGGCATTCAATGTGGATTTGAAACTGGAAGTATAAGGTTAATTGGTAAATACGCAGATAGGAAATTGGCGCCATTCAAACCTTCTGAATGGCATTGGGTTGTCAAATCTGCAGTTAAAACATTAAACGAAAATTATTGGGTTCCTGCTTTTACACTCATAATGGGATTAGACAATGATGAAACTCCGGAGGACAGTTGGGATACTATCCAATTGATACACGATCTTGAAACAGAACAACCGGATTCTAAATTCACTACGACTCCTCTGACGTTCGTTCCGATTGGTTTACTTGAAAAATCTGAATTCTTCGACATTGGTAACACAATGGATCCCGCTAAATTAGGTGTAATGTACAAGACCTGGCAACATAATTTCAAGTACGGTATTCAAAAATTCATGCACAAAATAGGGCGTGAAAACCTAATTAAGAACATGTTCTTTGCGGGACTTGCTAGGGCTCTGGGGGGTGTACCTCTTGGTGCCATGGAACGATATGCAAGGAAAAAGAGTCCTGAACATGAAAATGTAATAGAAAAGATCAAAGCCAACTATTGGTAATTGCAACGACTCCAAAGTCCATTAAAGAAGAGTATTTTTTGAAGGTTCACATTTAGGTAACTATATTATTCCAATTGATTACCTGAAACAATAGATTGTAGTAAATCACAATACAAAATAAGATTAGTCAATATACCGATCTAGTGATTCAGTTCGTGACCTTTAGCCATGATTATCTTAAAAACTTCAACTAGGTTACTTGTTGGATACAAGGAGATGACGTCAATCATGTCTTGGATTGTATCTATGTCTCTTTCCAATCTGTCGGAATTTATAATTGTTATATGCGCATTAGATTTCATGGCAGAAAATAAATGATTGTAATAGCTGTTGTTCTCATAAGAGGTTTCGAAAAGAGGGAGCGGAGTTCGAAATAAGAAATTAGTACCGTCTCGTCTGGATGATGGACACAGAGCAATAGATTTTTGAAACTTCATTGAATGAATGAATATTAGCTTGATATCATCTGGATTTAATGTACAAAGATCGATGGGTATGACCATATTCGAGTGAATGTCTTTTTCGAGACAGAAGAGGTCTGCTGTCCTTACAGCTGCATTCACCCCAGTTTCTCGCTCATACACAAAATCCGCCCCAAATGTATCAGCAATTTTCCGAACACGATTGTCGCAGGAAACGACAATCACTGAAGAAATGAATGTGATCTTTGAGAGTATACTTAGTGTATGCTTCATCATTACTTGAGAAATGGCAATTCTCTGATTACTATTCAATAAGGGAGATAACCTTGATTTACTCGTATCAAAATTCTTCACTGGAACTACCGCGGCTACCTTCACTTATCATCCATCCTAAACAATCATTTCTTTAAAAAACCTAGTACAAAATCGGCTAAATTCAATTCATCTCTGTTATCTTTCATAATAATCTCAGTCTTACTGACATAAAGACCGGCTTTTTCTAATTTTCCTATTGTCTCGGGATTTTCATTTGAAGAAACGACGAAATTGGAGGCAAATTCGTTATAAAGAGATGCGACTCCTGCAACAGAAACCTCCACTCCAACGGCATTCATGTACTTCGCAGCAGGACCACTGATTGGATTGCTCCCTATGATTGGAGAAATAGCTACGATTCTTTTCCTATTTCGAACCAGTTCTTTTTTGATAACTTTGTGTGAAACAATTGGCCAAATACTTGAAACAGGATTTCCGGGAGCAATTACAATGATCTCAGATTGGCTTATGGCATCGATCGCCTCTTGATTTATGATGGAAGTTTTTAGGCCTTCGTACCTTACTCCACGGACTTCGGGACTTCCCTTATTTTTCACCCAAAACTCTTGTATATGCATTTCTCCTTGCTCTGTAATTATTCGGGTTTCAACATGATTGTTGGTCACGGGTATAATTCTAGGTTGGATTTCGTATTGTCGCCGGATCCAATCTGTTATCGATAATAGTGATTGACCCTCTTTCAACATCCTTGTTCTCGTAACGTGTATGGCAAGATCTTTGTCTCCTATTCTAAACCAAGTTTCTTGCCCAAGAATTTTGAGCTGTTCCAGAAAATTATATGATTCTTCTTTTATTCCCCATCCTTTACCGATGTCCAACTGACCCGATAGTCCATAGACCATAGTATCAATATCAGGACATATGTACAAGCCCATGAGCCAAATATTGTCAGCAACATTAGAGATAACTTGCAGGTCTTGAACCCGCTTCGCAATAGCGCGCACTAGCTTAATTGACCCAGTACCACCTCCTATCACGGTAATCATCAATTTTCAATCAAAAAAGAATATAGTCTATATTTGCTTGCAATTCCTCCGAATTCTAATGTAATTTTAGTGATATTTTAACAGGTAAAGATTGCGTTCAGAACAAAGCATTACATCCTGATAAAGAATATAAACAGGATGCTTGTCTCTTCTTCGTGGATTATAAAAAGGTAATTCTGCCTATTTTTTTGGGATTCTTCATCTTGTCTTCATTCGCCTCACAGGCTTTTGCAATAGAGATGACTACTGTTGTGATCCCTACCCTGGATGAAGCCCAGGCACAATTTACCGGTGATGGTATTGTGACAATTACCTATGACCCAAACAGCGCTCTTTCTAAAAATCTGACAGGTTTTAATGAAAATGTGAAATTTAAGACAAATATGTCCACTCCCGGAATGAAGGAGCTTGTTTCCACGATAAATCAAGTATTGAATCAAAAACAAACTACCGCGCGGATTCAAAATGCCACCTTGGACTATAATGCACAAATTCATGGAACCCCAGGACAGCTAAAAATAAGCTACTTGGTAAGGTTTAAACCATTAATCCAAGATGTTACTTTACCCAATCAGAACAATACTGCAGTAAATGTCGTCGATATGGACTGGCGATCGTTCGTAGTACCGGAGCCACTTATTTTGCAAATTCCGGGTTTGGGGGAGATAAATGTGAATTATCCAATTGGGCTATTACAGGCAAAGCTGCCTAATCTCGCTAGTCAGATTGCAGCCACTGATACGGAAAAATTGTTAGAAAAACCCATATTCGATTTTGCACTGATGGGTCAATCACTCGATACTTGGCACTTCTTATTCGACCCAACTGGTAGTCAAGCAGGGATGCTTGGCAGTGGATTTAAGGAAATAGCTGGAGCAAAGGTGGTGTCTATTTTTTCACTTGGTGAGAGCAGTTTTAGAGAAGGTACTTTCAAGGACATAGAGCAAGAAGCTAAAGCTACCGTCGATGGGACGGGTGTCAATATTCATACATTCAAATCTAAACCGAGCGCCCAGATACAGATAGCAGGTTTTGCACAACTGAGAGGGCAGTTTGTAACAGTAAGTGAAGAGGCACCTCAAGGCACCAATACAGCTACTGGTGGTTTTCCATTGCAAGTATTGCTCATTCTTGGCGGCATGATGGGTGCTGTAGCTGTATTTGTTTTATTTAAAGCAAGGAAATAGCAGGTCTATTTCTTTTTATTTAGGTCCAACAATCGCACTTACCCATATGATTCTACCATCTTTAACTACCTATTGTAACTGTTAAGTATCATAGTAATTAATTAATTTATTATCTAATATATTAAGTGATGTAGTAATTAAGTAATGGTTTATACATCTAAATCTTCTTCTCTAAGATACTGACCAATATCCGCAATAGTAGTAACAGCTATCTTGCCCTTAATCGCAATATGATTCGATTTATTTCGTGTTCTTCCAATTCCAATGGCCTCATTGCGCTGATTTAAAATTATCACCATCTCGTTCTCCCTATGAGTGTTGTGTTCAATAATGGAATCTACAAATACGTCTCTACCATAGACAACCATTGTTTCCCCCTTGGAGTTCACTTTTATTGATGGAAAGTTCTTACCTTCTTTCGCAATTATTTGAGACATTTGTATAGACGGCGAGAACTGTTTTCCCAATTCACCTATAAGCAACCCTGCGTACAGCGGTTGCTTGTCTGTCATCATAATCTCTGAAGGTAAAAAAAATATTTGTTTTCTGCCCACATTATTGGTTCTTACATAGATTAACTTATCTTTGAAATATTCAAATACATCCCATTTTGAAAATGCCCGTCTAAGAACTGTGCGCTCCTGGAGTGAAGTCTTTCTATAAAGAGACATTTTTTACCCTTAATTTTGCGATGTAAAATCCTAATGTTCCGTGTATGTGAGGATATAATCTCTTTGTGTCTTTTAGGGATGAATTCAAAGTGAGTCGACCAAAAGTAGTCAGGCCATTTTCGCCATTGGTTACCGGCTCAATTTCTATATTGTCATAGCTGCTGAGTATACTATTTATAGCAATTTCATTCTCTTCTGGCGCGAACGTACATGTAGAATAAACGATTAAACCTCCTGGTTTGGTAACCTTTATCGCAGCACGAATTAATGCACGCTGTCTCTCGGCACACTTATTTATCAATCCTGGATAATGATTATCCAGTAATGACCTGTCTTTTGATATGACACCCTCACAACTGCACGGCGCATCAAGTAAGACACGATCATACTTGATTCCTAAATGAAAAACATTTGTAGCATCCATTTGATAGACGAGGGTGTTCCTAACACCGCACCGCATTAAATTATAGAATGTGCTCCTAATCCTTTTCCTACTTGGATCGAGAGCAATCAATACACCATTGTTATCCATTTTCTGGGCCAAGTATGTAGTTTTGCCACCTGGCGCACATGCCATATCAAGGACTCTTTGTTCAGCTGAAACATCTAATTCCTCGACAGCGAGACATGAACTGAGATCCTGTATGTAATAATAACCCAAAAGATATTCGATTGTAGAACCAAGAGAGAACTTTTCTTTTGTAATTTCAAAAACTTCAGGAAGGATTGTCTGTTTTATATCAAATCCAATGGCTAAAAGCCTTTCAACAAGGTCCTCGACTTTTGTTTTTAATGTATTTATCCTGATGTATCTTCTAGGCTTTGATGCTAGGGCCTCTAGCAACTTCTGCGTGTCGGGAATGATCTCTAAAAATCTTGAGATCATCCATGTGGGGTAACCATATCTCTTTGATAATTCAAGAGATCGGGATGAATCACAAAACAGAAACGGCAATACCATGCCTGAAGACTTGAATTCCTCCATTTAATTTATTACAATGCCTTGCCAATTTTGATCAATAGAAAAAACGTGTGCTAGCCGTAACCCTCCTTCTGTTTTAGACGGGATTCCGCTCAGCGGCCAACCTGGGCACATATAGGAATGTTTGGCCCTGTTTGGCCTTGCTCCACCCGGGTCGACGGTTTCATTCCAGCATCAGTATCTTCAGGCTATTTGCCATCACTATCATCTTTGACTGACTGGATTTCCTTTCTGTTTCGTTGCCCGCTGTCTCCAGCTAATTATCACTAATTCGAGTGCCTATTATGAGGGAGGAGTTTCCTCTCTTTCGAGTAACCCGTGCACTAGCTCACGTGAATAATAAAAATTAAACGTTAAATAAATTTACTTCCTGTGCATGTACCTTGTTGTTATCTGTTGATTTATGAGCCAACAAATGTCGTAGCGTGTCTTTCCTAGGCCTTGAATTCTTCTTCAAGTGTCTTTCGTTTTTTATCTATGTGGAAAATTGCTTCTGTTCGACGGTAAGCATCGCGGGCAGGCCTTCCATATAACATGGACTGAAAAAGAAGGTAATTTTCAGGGATTACCATTCCTGTCTGATCGTCAGAATATAGAAGTTTCAGTGTGTCATCTTGTGTTCTGATTGTGTCTGAGTGAATATGTACCATATTAGTATCTCCGTGTTCAAATCCAAGATCTATTGCTTTTCTACGAATGTCTCCAGTTCCTCTTGCATTACTAAGGATGGCGACACCAAATTCTTTCTCGTAGGTATCAAGAAATGATTCCTTATCTGGCGCCGCACTCTTGAATCTAACTGTCATCTGATGCAAGTGCATCATCCTTGAAGGAACTTTATATGCCTCAACATACAAATTCACCATTGGTAGAAATGATTTTACATCGTCCTGGTGGTGGGGATTTTTATCCCATTCGATGGAGTCTTTGACTTCTTTCAAATCTTCCAGATCGGCCGACCTTCTGATGAGAGTTACATCATATCGCTCAATTTCACTTCCATATTTCTCGATCATAGGTTGGAGAATCCTTCCCATTCCCGAAACGTTGCAACTTCCTTGAATCACATATTTTTTCTTGAACATGTCCTTGTAGTTAACCCTTGAATTATGAAGCACATCAGCTACTTTCCTAACTCCCGTATTATCTTCTCCTCCTTGAAATATAGCTGCTTTGTTCAAGGGCTCGTATAGGTTAACTTTATTGTCATAACCATATCCATCCTTTGCCGCATCGATGACAATATCACTTTCCATGATCGCATTGGATATGTTTCCTGAGACAGGAAATCCCTTTTCCTTGAATTTCGAGACCATATTTGCTGGGACATATAAAGGAAAGTTTCTGTCAACCGCATCTTTGACTCGATCATCAACTGAATACTTTCCCACCCCTATGAATTGAATTTCTTTATCTTGGGAAAAAGCAGTTGCAATCCTTCGCCCGATGTTTCCGTAGCCGTTTATGAAAACCTTAACCATATGAAGATGACATTACAGAGAATGTAACGAATATTTTATTGTATTGTACGCCCCATTACTGCTTTTTTTAAGAATAATTAGCCAAATATGGAATCAAATTTATAATCTATAAATAAACCTCGAGACACAAATAGAATAGATTAGCAAAAATGTCTTTCATGGCATAGTTAGTGATGCATTTGAATAAAATCTTGGTAATTGATAATTATGACTCATTCGTGTACAATTTAGCGCAAATTTTGGGTGAACTTGGTACCTTACCAATGGTTATTCGGAATGACAAAATTACAATTACTGAAATACGAAAAATAAGTCCAGATGGGATTGTTATCTCGCCAGGCCCAGGTCATCCGGCAGACAAAAAATCGTTTGGAGTATGCAGCGAAGTCATAACTGCTTTGGGCCCACATATCCCCATTTTGGGAGTTTGTTTGGGTCATCAAGGGATAGCTCAGGTTTATGGTGGCAAAGTTATAAATGCAAAAAGAGTAGTGCACGGTAAGACCAGCTCTATCGAGTATTTTGGAGATTCTTTGTTCGACGAACTTGTAAATCCTTTCGTGGCAACAAGGTACCATTCTCTTGTAGTAGATCGGAAAAGTATTCCTTCTTGCCTTGAAATTACAGCAACATCGTTAGACGATGGCGAAATAATGGGACTACAGCATAGAAAATTCCCTATACACGGTGTTCAATTTCATCCCGAATCTGTTCTTACAAAGGATGGATCGAAAATTCTTCTCAATTTTGTTAGTCTTCTAAAAAGGTAAGATAATGTCAACCGAAGATGTTGTAAGAAGCGTGACGAGGAAACTTGTCTACAATATCGACTTCAAAGATGAAGATTTCTATAACGCAGTCAAATCGGTCTTTTCGGTTGATATTCCTGACGCAGTAATTGCCTCTTTTTTGACCGCCTTAACTGCAGCCGGAACCACGAAGAGGGAAATAAAGATCATTAGAGACGTACTAAAACAAGAATCTGTTTCTGTATTCACAGATACATCAACTTCTCTTATTGATAATTGTGGAACGGGTGGCGATTTGATTGATACATTTAACATAAGTACGGCAGCTGCTATAGTGGCTGCTTCTGCAGGATGTAAAGTTGCAAAGCACGGGAATAGGTCTGCAAGCGGCCTGTGTGGAAGTGCTGATTTTTTTGAAAGAATTGGTTTCAACTTGGACTCGTCGGTGGAGAATGTTTTAAGGTGTCTGAGAAAAACCGGCATGTCATTCTTTTATGCTCCAAAATTCCATCCCGCTCTGAGGAGAATATCCTCAATTAGGAAACAGATTGGCTTTAAAACAGTGCTCAACTTCGTAGGTCCGCTTTGCAATCCATGCACTGATATAACTGGACAGGTAATTGGGGTATCTGACCTCGGACTACTCAGACCAATATCTGAGGTAATGTTTGATTCAGAGATTAACCACATTATGCTAGTTCATTCTGACGATGGGCTCGATGAACTATCAAATACATCTGAAAGTACAGTAATTGATATTAAAAAATCTGGATCCAGACAATATCGTTTTAGTCCAAAATCAGTTAACATACATTTAGCAACGCTAAGGGATATTCAAGCATCATCAATGGAGGATTCAGTTAAATACACAATGCAAGTCATTTATGGTGTTGCCAGCAGTGCAAAGGAAGATATTGTAATACTAAATTCGTCTCTGGCTCTTATGGTTGGGGACAAAGTCGATACCATTGAAGAAGGAATTGAAATGGCGAGAATTGCTGTTAGATCCGGTGCCTCTAAAGCAAAGTTAAGGGAATTGGTTGATCTCTGTGGCAATAAAGAGAAACTAGAACAATTGGAGAAAGTCTATAATCTGAACGATTGAAATCTTGTCACAAAAATTCTTTGATTGATCTGACTTGCTTTATCTGATGAAATATTAAGTAAATTTAGTCGATGTCAATCAAGACTACGATAATAAATTAAAACACAGACCTGTCACAAATTAAAATTCAAACGAATCACCCTTCTAATTGCTTCCAAAATAAAAAAATGGTATTTGACGGAACTAATTGTATCTGGTTAGATGAATAAGATATTCTTGCTTTTCCTAGACTACCTTCTCTTTCCTTTAGACGATTTGGATTTTGCAGGTTTCTTTGCAGGTTTCTTTGCAGGTTTCTTTGCAGGTTTCTTTGCAGGTTTCTTTGCAGGTTTCTTTGCAGATTTAGATGTCGAACTACTTGGTCCGCCACCAATTTTGAACATCTTTGTTCCACAAACACTACAAGTACCCTTTGTAGCAGGCCTTCCATTTTTCATTATCATTTGTTCTTCGTCATCCATCTTCCGTTTTGCTTTACACTTTACACAGTAACCTTCAGTCGCCAACACAATTATCCAAACTGTGCTTGCATATAAGAATAGCTCTTGCTACTTTGTTCCTCATCACAATTAGATAATGCAAGAACTATAATGAAGCTGGAATCACAAATTGCAACTTTTTAAGCAGGTCTAGAAATTTACTTTAGTGATTATTATTTTTGTTCTGTAAGAAGTTATATTTTTATTATATGTTGATGGTTATGCTATGATTGACAGCGACAATCCCTCGCAACAATAGTCCTAATACTGGGAATCAATGGGCAGATCTAGTTGCAAATAAGCGTCAATTTGCTAGGGAACTCAGAGAAATAACAGACAAAATAGTAGAGGCAGACAATACAATTTCAGATTATGAACAAAATATTAAGACAAAAAAGAACGAGATCAAAGACTGTCTGCATAAAATAATTATGTTTAAGGAAGATTTGAGGAATTTCAATTCAGAGCTGTTAGCTGTCAGTGATAGGATTTCCCAATCAAAAGGATTTTTGAGTGTCGTCGAAAAAAGACTACCGAAAGGTGATGAAACAGAGTTAATAGAATATATGAATAAATTAAAAGAAAAAATTGACAGTCCGGATTTCCAATCCAAAAACGACATGCTCGAGCAGTATAGAAAAGCGTCTATGGATTTGGAAGCTGTTAAAGCAGTAAGGACAGTGAGGGAGCAGATAGTAAAACTTGGGAATGATTCAAAAAATTTGAGTAACAAAATAATGAAAATTGAGGCAGAGATGATCTCGCTTGAAGCAAGAATTTCCCAAAACCAGGTAGCAATTGAAAAAGTATTATCTTCCAGAAATTCAATTCAAGAAAAGCGAGAAACCTTGATGTCTGAATACAATAATGTTCTTAGTTCTTTGGACGGTGTCAACAAAAAGTTAGATTTGCTGGCAACTGACAGGAAAAAATTTTCAACCGCAAAGCAAGGGCGTTATTATTCCACACGTGATGAATATGAGTCATCAATGATTGAATTCAAACAGAGAGCAGAGCGAAAAATGAAGGCAGGTGAAAAATTGACATTAGATGAGCTCAGAATAATATTTCAAGAAAATTAATCATAGTGCGATTAACCAATATGATCGAGAGTATTCTTTGCATACGGCAAATCATTAGTTCATCAATAGACAATATGTTAATCAAAGCCCTATTTTGCGGCCAAAGATTAGATAAGTAGTATGACCTATCATTCGCATAGACGGTCGTGTCATCCCCTCTCTTGCCTCAATATTCCTCAATAAGATCTCTGTAGCTTCGATATCAACAAATCCTACTTTTCTCATTTGGATTGCAGTTTTCTCAATCTGATTTATCGTCGGACAAATGGCCACAAGCGAAGCGCTAGGCTTTATCGAATTATAGACGATCTCCAATACATTCCATGGGTCCCCTAGATCGATAACCGCTATATCAGCTTCGCGCTCTTCTAGTCCTTCGTGCAGATCATGCTGACTCATGGTCACATATTGTTGCAGATCTGCCTTCTCGAGATTTTTCCTTGCAATTTTCATAAACTCTGGGTTGACGTCATATGTAAAAATATGGCCATCTGGCTTCACAATGCTAGCAAAAAATGTTGTGAGTGCCGCGCTACCCGTACCTATCTCTATTACCTTTGATCCATTCTTTAAACCTGTCCTAATCGCAATATAGCCAAGATCTTTTGGGTAGATAATCTGTGTCTTCCTGTCAGATTTTAAAATAAAGTCGTACACAGTTGGTTTTAGGAGATATACTGTCTTTTCCTTGTTGGTGATGTATTTAGATCCGTACTCCAGTCCAATGATTTTTGAAAAATCGACGATCCCAACGTGGGTATGAAGTTTATGTTCACTGACACCTTTCACTAACCATGTCTTGTCTCGCTCATAGAAGACAAGTACATACTGGCCTTCCGCAATTTTCATTTATCTCTGAAAGCCGTACTGGTGATAAAAAACCCTTGCAATACACTCCTTCAAATGGAATTTAGATTTATTAACTAAAAGATCAACTTAAAACAATATTGTGAGGATTGCGGCCCTTTTTTCAGGGGGAAAAGATAGTACCTATTCAATTTATCTGATGAAAAAATTAGGACACGATGTAGTATCTCTTCTTACCATCATTCCCAGCTTTTGTGATAGCATGTTATTCCACTACCCGAATATCAGAATGAGCCCTTACCTAGCGGAAGCTATGGCAATGCCGCTTCATCAGTTCAATTCTGATCAATCTTCAACCGATGCAGAATCAAATGTGCTCTCTGATGCCTTGAAGTTTATGAGATCAGAATATGGAATTGATGGCATTGTACACGGAGGCATATCAAGCTATTTCCAAAAGAACGTGTTTGAAAAATCCTGCCAAAAATATGGGCTTTCAGTTTTTTCACCCGTGTGGCACATGGACCCCAAATCGTATATGCATAAGCTGCTCTCCGCGAACTTTAGTATAGTAATAACTAGTGTATCGTGCCTAGGTTTAGATTCAGCATGGCTTGGTTGCCGCTTGGACCATGACAAAGTGAACAATTTGGAAAAGTTATCATCGAAATATGGATTCAATCTGAATTTTGAAGGAGGCGAAGCAGAAACTATTGTGACCGATTGTCCTCTTTATACAAAAAAATTTGTTATTACTGAATCTGCGGTCACGTGGGAGGGTGAACGGGGAATATTTGAAATACTGGACTTTGAATTAATAACTAAGAAATGTTAGAAAATCTACGATCTGGTCTTCGTTCTGCGCTCAAGAAGATGGTCGGGGCCTCTGATGTTAACGAAGAACTAATTGATGCATTATGCAAAGATGTTCAGAGGGCACTTTTGCAATCTGATGTTAATGTGAGATTAGTGATAGACATAACCAAACGAATTAAAGATCGTGCCATGAACGAACAACCTCCTAAAGGACTATCTAGAAAAGATCATGTAGTTTCGATCCTGTACTCCGAACTTGTCAGGTTATTGGGTTACTCCCAAGAAGAAAGGGATTCTATTCCTAAACCCGGAAAATCAGGGGATGTGACCTTACCAATTTCTGCAGGGATTAACGTATTTTTAATGCTTGGGATCCAGGGAAGTGGTAAGACAACTGTAACTTCAAAATTGGCGAGATGGTTAACAAAGCATGGATATCATGTTGGAGTAATTGGAACAGATACATGGAGGCCAGGGGCACTTACTCAGCTCAAGATGAACTGCGTTAAGATCAATGTGGATGTGTTTGGAGACGAATCAAGTAAAGATCCCGCCAAAATAGTCAGGGATGGACTGGAATATTTTGTGAAAACAGGCGTTGATATTGTAATAATCGATACTGCGGGTAGGCATAAAGATGAATTTGGATTATTGAAGGAAATGGATAGTATGTACAAGATCTCAAATCCCAATTTAGTGTTGCTTGTTATAGATGGGACTATTGGTCAACAGGCATTTAATCAAGCTAAAACATTTAATGAAACAACACCTGTGGGAGGCATCATTATCACAAAACTTGATGGAACTGCAAAAGGTGGCGGAGCGCTCGCCGCTTCTGCAGCTACCGGGGCCAAGATCTTTTTCATAGGTAACGGTGAGAGGATTGACGATCTGGAACAGTTTAGTCCGACACGTTTTGTAGGGAGACTTCTTGGCATGGGTGATATCAAAGCGCTGTTAGATATGGCTCGAGATCTAGAAATACGTGCGGACGAGAATCAATCAAAGAGGGTTTTAAGCGGCAAAATGACTATTGAGGATTTTTACGCCCAAATGGAAAATGTAGGCAAGATGGGATTCAGAAATATGCTGGACAGTCTTCCGGGATTATCAGGGATAGTAAAAGATGATCAGTTAGACGTACTTCAAAACAAGATGGAAAAATGGAGGTATATGATACAATCAATGACGAAAGAGGAAAAGAACAATCCCGACATTATCCATGATGCTAGGAGAAAAAGAATCGCAAGAGGATGTGGAGTAATGGAGCATGATGTTAAAGATCTGGTTAAAAATTTCAATAATTCCAAGACAATGATGAAGCAATCAAAGGGAAGACAAATGCATGGAATGCTCAGACGACTAGGCATCGGTTAGACTCATGATGCAACTTTCTGAACGTTTGATTAAATCTTTTGTGGTTTGTAACAGGTGTTTGATCGGGCAAACGGGTAAGGTTATTTCATCAGACACTGTTGGAGGTGAAAGCAAATGTTGCTACATTTGCAAAGGATTGTGGGAAAGGATGGAGTCTATTGCCCGAGCAGTAAAATCTACAGGCAATAAACATGATTTTAACACCTTTCTTATCGGACTGACAATTCCCCCTTCAATGTGCGAGAGAGAAGATCAACTAAGATCGATGTATAAGATCAGAGGAAGAGAAACTATTAAAACAACATTTACACGAGCGATCAGACAGAGGTTTATTGAACTTAGTGGTAAATATTTAGACCTTCTTCATCCAGATATAATTATTGTCATTTACATCGGCGATGATGATAACGGTGAGTTTCGGCTATCTGTTAGATCCAAACCTTTGACTCTGAGAGGTGTTTACATAAAGAATAACCGTCATATGTTCCTCCAATGCATAGGGCCTATTCCATGCTCAATAGACAATCCTTGCAGTATTGAAGATATTTTGCGATCAAAGTTATTATCTGAAACCGGGGCTGAGTCTGTTTCTTTTTCATGGTTTGGAAGAGAAGATAAAGAGAGTTTAGTTTTAGGAAAGGGAAGACCATTTTATGCCACCCTAAAAAATCCCCGAAGAAGGTATCTGAAGCATGATCTTCGTTTTGAGTCAAACGATATTCGTGTTAGGATCCACAAAGAGCCTGCTTTTTTGCCTAGGCATTTACCTCCGCTAATAAACAAAATACGTGTTGTTGTCAGTTGTGAAGAAAATGAAAAAATTGATCCCACGGAATTGAAGATCTTGAACAAACAAGAAATAATATGTGTTAAGTTCCTTAACAAAAATGCAAATAATATCAAGTTAATCTATTCTATGTCTGCGAGACATTTAGACATGAGAAGGTTTGTACTAACAATGATCTGTGATGGGGGTCTGCCTGTTAAACGATTCATAGATGGGTACGAGCGTACGATGCCAAACGTGGCAGCTTTAGTTGATAAACACTGTAAGTGTGATGTCTTTGATATTTTAGACTTGTCAGTTCAGGAGGATTCTATTAATCAGTCAGAAATTGAATTGAATTGAATTGAACTGTTCAAGGTACAGAATAGATGCATAAGCCCGGATCCTTCTTTAAGGTTTATAGGATCGAGATTTTGACCATGACCTCAATCTGCGACTTCAAGTAACTC
>JAKEIK010000225.1 GCA_022545895.1 Nitrososphaeraceae archaeon
AGGCTAGACCAAAAATGTCTGCAATGAAATCAATCAGTAGAAAATGAACTTCCACACGAGCAGCTTTTTGTTACATTTGGATTGTTAATTTTGAATCCAGAACCCATCAAACTCTCGATATAGTCAACATTAGCCCCTTTCAGGTACTTCTGGCTGTAGCTATCGACTATGACTTGTACGCCATTTTCATTAATGACAGCATCATCTTCGTCAGCCTTTTCCTCAAACCCCATACCGTAGGAGAGTCCTGAACATCCTCCTCCTGAAACATAAACACGCAAGTATAGATTGCCCTTGTTCTCTTGCTTCATGAACTCCATTACCTTTTCGGCCGCCTTAGGAGTGATATTGATTAAATGTGTTTGCTGTGCGTTTTCCATATAGATTATGTCATCAATAAAATATAAGAATCTTGTGCTTATGTTTAAAAGATACAATTATTCGCAAACGAGTCTAAACTAGACTATATAAGGTGCTGATACACGGATACAAATTACACACGAATAATAGTAGTATGCTGAGGGCTGCAGCTGAGGGCTTGAGACTTGTTGAATATCAAATTCCGGGTGCTTGTCTCAGTATTATGAACTCTGAAAATTAAATTTCTGTTCGTATATAAACGAGATACTAACGCTTCGTCTAAATGGTCGATTGACTTAATTAGTAACTATTTAAATGGTCGATAAGATTTGAGAGGGAAAAGCTGTAAAGTACGTTATCGGTTTTTTGGAATTGGTTCATTGTCTAGTGTATGAAATCCAGTATAGAATTTGAGCTCAGATTTGGTATTATATCTTAGCATGAGAAATTCTAAAGCCTATCTCAAACTCTAATATTAAGTTGATATCTTGCATAGATGAATTAGGCAAATGTATTACACAAAAAAATCAAAGGAAATGGAACTCCGGCCTCTAATATCATCCGTTATCTTCTTGTTTGTATTGATTATTTCCTCTTCAATAGTAATTAATACTCACATTGTATATGGTCAAACAAATCAAACTGACAAAGCAGACTTACTGAATATACAAGATATACCAGCAAAAAAAGTTCACGTAGGAGATATTGATGTAGCATACAAGATTTTTGGTAAGGGCAACCCTATTTTACTAATTAGTGGTAGTGGTAATGTCATGGATGTTTGGCCGTCTCATTTCTTAAAGGAACTAGCGTTAAATCATACAGTAATTGTATTTGATAAT
Source organism: Nitrososphaeraceae archaeon (assembly GCA_022545895.1). Classification (GTDB taxonomy): domain Archaea; phylum Thermoproteota; class Nitrososphaeria; order Nitrososphaerales; family Nitrososphaeraceae; genus TA-21. The sequence goes on from JAKEIK010000225.1 coordinate 1,203, forward strand.
CGTGGAGTTGGAAATACTACGACTGGTAACAAACCATTTTCAATACAGCAATTTGCAAACGATACTGTTGGATTGTTAGACGCTTTGGATATACAAAAAACAGATGTTCTTGGATTTTCTATGGCTTCCTTTGTTGCCCAGCAGCTCACCCTTACGCATCCAGAAAGGGTCAGCAGGCTTGTATTATATGGCGCGTCCTGTGGTGGACATGAGGGTATACCGCAGACACAAGAAGTTACTATGACCATATCTGATCTTGTTAATAACCGTTCTCAGAATGCAGATGCATCTTTATCTGTCACATTTCCCCCAGAATGGATAAGAAAAAATCCCAACTATCTTGAAACCTTTCAAAAAACCACAGAAATAATTCTTTCTACTACTCTGGTTAAACAGTTCAATGCTGTAGAGGACTGGTTGTCAAGAAACTGGACTGGAGTTTGTGATCAGCTTCAACATATATCCATACCTACCTTGATCATTACTGGAGCTGAAGATGTTTCTGTACCCGCAGCTAACTCATTAATTCTTGTACAAAAGATTCCAGGTGCATGGCTTGTACAAATAAAAGGAGCTGGACATGGGCTGATGTTTCAGTACCCTGAAAAATTTAGCGAAATAGTAATAACCTTTCTTTCTACGACATCTAATTAGCTAATGTGGTATTAGTCGAAGAGCATCAATTTCAGGTTACTTTAATAACTATAGCATAGCTTTATCTGTAATATGCACGGGTTGATACAAATGCCAGCCAATGGAATTAAGCGCAACATCGTACGGAGGATAAAAGACGAAGATGTCTATGACCTGTTGAGAAAAATACCTCCAGGGAAGGTTTCGACTTACGGTGATCTTGCGAAAGCACTTGGAAATCCTTCAGCTTCAAGGGTAATAGGATCTATTCTTGCCAAAAATCCAAATCCAATAAAAGTGCCTTGTCATAGGGTAGTGATGTCAGATGGCAAAGTTGGAGGATACGCCTATGGCACTGCTAGAAAGAAAGATTTACTGGAGAAGGAAGGAGTCTTCGTTACCAATGGAATTATTAATGATTTTGAAAATGTCAGAGTCCATCCTTGAGATAATAAGACCAAGACCAAGAATCCTTGAGTATTAGTGAAACTATACAAGAAAAGATTTCAAATACTGACTGGCAATCAGTTACCAAAAAAATGAATGAGAAAGGATATGCATTGGTCCCACAATTCTTGCCATTTCAATATTGCGAGGAACTTATTTGCAAATATGATAACTCCACTCTTTACCGCAAAACCATTACCATGGACAGGTACCGTTTTGGATTAGGCGAATATAAATATTTCAATTACCCTTTACCAGATTCAATTCAGACCCTGAGAAAGGCCATTTACCCGAAACTAGCACCTGTTGCCAATACATGGATGAACATGTTAGATATGAAGAGACGATTTCCCCATAAATTCGATGAACTGCAAAGGCTATGTCAAGAAAATAATCAGACTAAGCCTACAGTCCTAATTCTAAAGTATGGTAAGGGTGGATATAATACACTGCACCAGGATTTATACGGAGAAATATTTTTTCCTCTTCAATTAGTTTTCTTTCTTAATGAGCCTGATGATGACTATACTGGTGGAGAATTTGTATTAACGCAACAAATTCCGAGAGCACAATCAAAAGCTATTGTCTTAAAACCGCACAAGGGAGATATGTTGATTATCACTACAAACTTTAGACCTATAAAAGGGAGCAAAGGATATTATCGCGCTCAAATGAGGCACGGTATAAGCGAAGTACACGATGGAGAAAGGCATGTCCTTGGAATAATTTTTCATGATGCCCTAACCTGATTGCAAGATACAACATAATCAGCTACTTGGTCTCGTATTATGACATTGCTTTTATTATAATTTATTCTTCGTATCAGAAAATTGGATCTTAAAGTATTCGATTGTTTCATCGTCGATTATACAAAATTCTATGACTTCAATAGAAGTGATTTCATTTTCGAGAAACCTTTTCGATTCTTCTACCAAGATTTTTGCGCACTTGTCCTTCGGAAATCCAAATATTCCTGAACTAATCGCTGGCATTGAAACAGAACTGAAATTTTGTTCAGACGCTAGTAATAGCACATTTCTTACTGCATTTGTTAATTTTCGATCTTCATTTCCCTCGCCTATTCTGGGACCAACTGCATGTATAACTGCTTTACATGATAACTTTCCTGCAGTTGTTATTACAGCAGAACCAACTGGAACAAACCCTATCTTATCGCTTTCTTCTTGTATTGATGGCCCACCCTTTCTCACAATGGCAGCTGCAACTCCTCCACCATGTTTTAGATAAGAGTTGGCTGCGTTTACTATCGCGTCGGTATTTCTTTCGGTTATGTCTCCTCTAAGGAGCTTGATGATTTTGGTATTGTCACGCTTTAGTTTTATTTCATCAATAACAATAATATCTATTCAACCACATTCCTTTTCACTGAAAACCATACTTTATATTTTTCAATCCACTAAAAATTTTGTACGCGGATGAATAGGAAGGATGGAGATGACTGGTCTCACTTAATCTCACTTAACTATTAGATGATTTATAATATCAACTTCAAAATTGTACTAAAATCCAAATAAAAAAAGAAAAAAGGTTAACTTTGTTGTTGTTGGTGTTGTTGGTTGTGTCTCTCCAACTCTTGCTGTGAATTAAAGGACTGCCCGCATTGACCACAGTTAAAACTTCCTTGAGACATGTTTTGTTTTAGACAACAACCTATATCACCGTTTCAATATACTCCGATGGTTTCAAATTGTATTCATAATTAAGCTCGAAGAATTAATGAACTCTATTTTTTCTTGATCTGCGATTTCAGCAGTCATGCTTTCGCAAAATCCCAAGTAGAGAAAAACTTTGGACTAATTTCAAGCAGGATCTCTGTTCCATTTTGCGCAAACTCCATTAGCATTTTTGCTAGTGGATGTTCGAGTGTACCAAGGTACTTTATATTGATCTTTTCTGCTATTGATACCACTTTCTGATGATCCTCTATTATCCGTGCTGTTGCTTTTCCTTTAACTCCTTTATACGGAAAGTTTTCGTCGTCTATTGAAAAGTAGACATTCGGTTTGCTGCGAATGTTCCGAACTTTATTTGACATTTTTGAGGTCATGACGCGCAGCTTTTCTGAATCTTTTTCATAGTCGAACCACACAGGTTGTATGTTTGGATCTCCATTTTCATCGATGGTAGCTAGCTGTAAATTCAATTTACTTTGGAGGAAATTGATGACCTCCTGTTCATTCATTGCAGGAATAGTTGCATGTGAAGCACCCATGCCCTTAATTATCATAGTTACCTATACTTGCATTGTATAGTACAACATATATTCCTAAGGAGTTTTTTCAGCTCCGACAGCTGATCCTGATCGAGTATTGAATCTATAAGCTTGAGAAAAGATTTCCTACCATTGAGATGTTTTCAGCCTTGCACATTTTTCTGTCTCAAATAGATTTCAACCACTTTGCTCAATTTATCAATTTCACATACACCTTTGTCTCGACGAATGGTCTTTATTCTCGGAAACCTTAGGGCATATCCACTTTGATGCCTTTCACTTCTTTGAATACTATCAAAAGACACTTCCAAAACAATTTTTGGCTCAACCCATACTCTGTATCCATCATTTTTTGCAGCAATAGATTTTAATTCAATGGTCAATTCATCAATTTCGCTATCGCTGAGACCAGAATATGCTTTACCAATTGTTAACAGTTTATCGCCGTTTGTATCCAAAACTGCAAATGTGTAATCGGACAGCTTTCCAGCCCTTTTACCATTACCATATTCAGCCATGACAACTACAACATCCAATGTGTCGAGTTCCTTTTTGAGCTTGATCCAATTTTTTCCTCTTTTACCTATTTGATATTCTGAGTTTGGGTCTTTGAGAACCAGTCCTTCATAACCTAATTCCTTACTTTCATTGAACATCTCATCAATTGATTTCTCAGAGCAAACCAATTTCCATTTTGCCAGCATGGACGGTAGGGGAATTTTCATTTCTTCAAGAATTTGTTTCCGTTGTATTAGTGGCATATCTATTAGTGAGCCTTTATCATAGAGAGTATCGAAAATAGTATAAACTACAGGAACAGAATCTTTACTGTCGGGAGAAAAATGCTTTGCGTGTAGTCGTCTCTGGAGATATTGGGATGGCAGCACCTTCTTGTCTTTATAAGCTAGTATTTCACCGTCAAATATTATGCTTTTCGATCCTACATTGTCCGGAGTCCATTGAGCCAATTCGGGAAAGAACAAGGTGATATCATTCAGGTTTCTTGAAAAGATCCTCACTTCATTTCTGTTAATATGTACTTGAGCTCTAATTCCATCATACTTGTATTCTCCTATTAGATCCCTTTCAAAATAATTTGCTATCTCCCTTGGGCTGTGCATTACATCAGCCAGCATATAACTGACAGGAGTCAAAGGTTTCATTTTTGCTGTGTCCAACAAGTTTTTTCTGGCCAAGAGCGAGATCTGTGATATGTTGCCAGTCACAAGGAGAGCATTTCGTATTATATCCAAGCTTACTCCACATGCTTTAGCAATGGCTGCTAGCAAGAGTCCTTCAGAGACCCCGACACGCAGCTCATTGGTTAGGATCTTACTTAGAAACTTTCCTTCTAAGGGATCGCATTTCATAAATAAACCAGTTAGAGTTTTTTTTCTTGCCGCTTGGGATTGCTGTCCACTCATATCAGCTATCTTTGTCAGTGAGTCATAAATGCTGGGTAGAGTAAGGGGAGAATAAGCCACCAACGGGCTGATAAACTTTTGAGATAATGCGTATTCTACAAGCGACCCCAAATCTCCGTGCTGGAGAAAAATCTTGTTTACGTTGTTCAATTCAAGGTCCGTGATGGCTGGTAGTACGCTCATTATTGTCCTGTGAGCCACATTAACTGACAGTGTTGAATCCGATGGAAAGATCTTCCCAGATAATAGCAATACGGCGATCGGTAATGATACATCAGTTAATTTGGATAGGTAAACACCAAGTATGTCGATTTTTTCATTCTTACTCTTCGTAAGGGAAAGTTTTTCACA
>JAKEIK010000226.1 GCA_022545895.1 Nitrososphaeraceae archaeon
AAACTACCACAATGACTGAAATTAGTAGAACTTATTGTCATCCGAAGGACGTAGATGTTTCAATTTCTCAGATAATTGACGGGATCTATCGGATTGCAGGTTTTGTAAAGGAATTTGGTATCACCTTTAACCAGTTTCTGATTGAAGATGATAATCCAACACTGATTCATACAGGACCTATTGGTATGTATCCCAAAATAGAAGAGAAAGTAAAGGAAGTCATTAATCTTGAAAAACTTTCTTATGTTGCCTTCTTGCACTTTGAGAGTGATGAATGGGGTGGAATGAAATTTCTTAACGCACCCAAAGCAAAGCTAATCAGTAGTGAATTGAGCTCAAAATTGAACTTGACAGGGTGGTATGAAGTTCCAGCTGATCACATCTCCTTTTGGGATAATGAAGTTCTTAATACTGGTAAACGCACCTTCAGATTTATTATGACGCCTCACGTGCACCATTGGGATAGCATGATGATGTTCGAAGAGACTACAAAATCACTATTTCCATCTGATTTGTTTATTCAACCCGGAGACAACAAGCCGGTAATTTCAGAGGATCTTTCAGATGCCATGATTCAATTGTATAGAGCTGTAGGGATTTTCGGTAGCGAAAAACCTGTCCGCCAGACAACTAGACGAATTGTCAAGCTCGAACCAAAAATGGTCTTTCCCATGCATGGTTCATGTTTGGACAGTTCTATGTTCTCCAAGTATACAGATGCACTAATCCATAATGAATTTGCATATTCAGGAAACTTACTGGGACAAAAAGTCCCCATCGTCACTTGAAGTTCAAATATCATTTATACTTATTTAAAATGATAAAATGATTGTGCAATTTTCTAGACAATAGGTTGTCGTTATAGATTTTATATTGAGTTTGCGGGGGATTCAATACAATATTGTATGTATTTCACAAGTCATAAGTAAACTAGAGACGATCTGATATCTCAAAATGACTCTACTTTTATGGAAGTACATATTTTAGAACTGTAAATATTAAAGATTCTCAAGAAAGTCTGGTGATCTCCAATCATTTACGTTTAATTTGACTTAACTTAAAGAAATTACAGTAACTCTCTCCCATATCTAATGACCATACAACGTGTAATATCATCTTGCAAATAGATAAACGAAAGGGTTATCTTCAAGTTTTTTAGAACTGGTAACTAGTAAAGGTAGTGGTTCTGCTTAAGTATTATGGACACTTATCTTTTCGTACATTTATGATCACATCGTGTTATGTCATGTCGTGTTATAGTAAAGTAGGTAAATTTCTGAAATTTTGTAAATTCAATGACCGTTGTAGTATTATGAATAAAAAATGAAATACATAACTCTCTCTATTAAAAAAGTTATTTTATTCACCATTAGTATACTTCTCATATCATCCCCTATACTTGGAACCAGAGTCTCGGCGTCATCTGCAGATAATGGTGAATCATGCTTGAATACAGTTATTACGAAAGTGTCTGCAATAGCATCTGACCAGAATTTTCCGGCAACGGCAGTTCTGGATATGAATCCACAGAGCATTTGGTCCACTTACGGGAAAGGAGCATGGATAGAAATGGATCTTGGTGAAGTAAAAAATGTATGCAGTGTTGATATAAGGTGGTATAAAGGAGATCAGCGGTGGAATAATTTCATCATTTCAATATCTACAGATGGATCGTCTTATCAGAATGTAATTGACTCAAAAAGCAGCGGGAACACAGCATCTTTCGAGCGATATAAATTACCTGATATTAGTGCTAGATACATAAAGATTACAATTAATGGTAACACACAGAATAACTATGCTAGTATCACCGATATAATGGTAAATATTAACGAAGATAGTAGCACGGGCCCCAATAAAATAAGTGCCACTGCCTCATCCCAAGATTGTGTCAAAACAAAGATTTCCAAGGTTACCACATCTGGGAATAAGAAGACATATCTTCCTAGTAACGCGATTGATAATAATAGCCAAACAAGGTGGGTGAATGAAAAAAAAGGCTCTTGGATAAAACTTGACCTAGGCAAAACCCAAACAATATGTGAGGTCGATATCCAGTGGTTCAAAGGAGACTTGAGAGTCTATAGCTTTACAGTGTCTGTCTCAAAAGATAATAAGAAGTTCATCGATGTTGCTAAACAAAAAAGCAGCGGGAACACTAACGGTATTGAATCGTACAGTCTGAAGGAAGTTGACGCAAGGTATGTGCGAATAACAGTCACAAAAAATACTGAAAATAACTTCGCGAGCATAGTGGAAATAGCAATTGGATCCAAGAAATCAATTAATCCTTCTCCTCCACCAAGTTCTGATAAGTGTGACTCTAACCTTCCAATATCTGCTGTTACGGCTAGTGGAAGTCAATCAGGGAACCCCGCATCGGGAGCTACTGATAATGACCAAAATACAAGATGGTCAAATCAAGGATTTGGTTCTTGGATAAAGCTAGATCTCGGAGGCGTAAAGAAGATTTGTTCATTAGGCATTGCGTGGTACAGAGGAAATGAAAGAACCAACACTTTTGAAATTGCAACTTCAAGTGATGGATCCACATTCACGACTATTGGATCAGAAAAAAGCAGGGGTACTAGTAGCGCTCTAGAAAAGTATGATATTAGTGATTCGCAAGCAAGGTATGTTCAGATCAAGGTTACCGGGAACAGCCTGAATGACTGGATAAGCATATCTGAGATTGATGTAATCGGGAGTCCAATTCAGCCACCTCCTGCCGATAATATTCCGCCAACTGTTGTAGGTTCCGCCCCAGCCAACGGTGATACAGGAATAGCAGTTACTTCTTCTATTACGGCTACGTTCAGCGAGCCTGTGCAGAGTTGGTCTAGTCCAACAATATTCACAGTAAAAAATGGTGCTGGTACTAGCATTCCGGGAACATTAACATTAAGTACTGACCGTAAAACTGTTACCTTTTCACACTCCTCGCCACTCTCATCTTCTACATCTTACATTGTTACTATAACCACTGGAGTGAAAGACTTGGCAGGAAATGCTATGACTGTGGATAAGGTGTGGTCATTTACTACTGCAGATACAACTCCACCTACTGTCACAAGTACGAACCCAGCGAACAGTGCTACTGATATAGCTGTTACTTCTTCTATTACTGCCACATTCAACGAAGCAGTACAGGGTTCTACTGTTAGCATGACAACCTTTAAAATTCAGGCTGGTACTACGAGTATCCCTGGAACAGTAACATTGAGTGCTGATGGAAAGACAGCCATGTTTGATCCTACATCTTTGCTAGCAGCTTCTATCTCGTATACTGTCACTATCACAACTGGGGTGAAAGACTTGGCAGGTAACCCAATGGTAACGGCTAAAACTTGGTCATTTACCACGGCAACACCTTCCCCGCCACCTCCACCTCCACCAATCCCAGGAACCGATGGTATCAAGGAAATATATCCTACCGCCCCTGGATCCGATACTTGGTTCTTCAATCCAGAAAATCCTGAAGATGGTCAATTCGACCCTAACGGCGCAGACATTTCGAAAAACGTTGACGGTAGTTGGCATCTAGACCCCGGAACAACTAGGATGCTAGTATTCCCAAAGAGCGCAGGACTCTTGTCTGACGATGCAAGAGGAAATTTGCCAACATATGATTTTTCTGAGCTTGCACAGATAGGTCATTGGTATAAGCCGACTGATTGGAAAAACACTGAGATGACGGGTTACTTTAAAGTATCATCCACGAAATCAGGCGACGGGATTTCGTTTGTAACAAGAAGTGTTAGACACAATGAAGCTATACAAAACGGCTGCGGAGGTTCCTCTTATCATAATAATATTAGGTTTGAGGGTACATTCCAGTACAAGAAAGAACAGTGGCACGTAAATTACGATACCCTTTCTCCAAGTAAGAACGGCATAGGTTCTATCATGAACAAATGGGTTGGATTTAAGGGAATTGTATATAATCTTCCGAATGGAAATGTAAAGCTGGAATCTTATGTTGACAAGGACAACAATAATCAATGGCAAAAGGTTCAAGAACTAATTGATTCTGGAAACTGGGGTGATGATATGACTCACTGTAATGCCGATAAACCAGGGGCGCAGATCACTTGGGGTTCGCCTATGATCATTTTCAAGTCCACGGGTGTAGCATATGACTTCAAGAAATTATCAATAAGAAATATTATTCCTCCAACATAATTGTGACCTGCTGAATTAAAACCCATGTGATGAGTGAATTCGATGATTATAGTAACTCGAGCAATTCACCAAACCAACATCATTTCGTAACAAAGTTACTTCATGTTTAATATACCAGCACTTTAGTAAGTTGTTGAAATGTAATCTAGTTTTCAAATAACGCTTCTAGGATTCGGACTTACTTTCGTCTTCTCAATGCTTGATGGTATTGGTTTTGCAAGTTCCCAAAGTTTCAGTGCCGATATCGCTTCTCGAGTCTTAAATAACAAATCAATGGATTTGACAGGTAACGTAAAGAACGTCATTATCTTGCTTCCTAATGAGGGTCATGAATCTCCTTCTATGTCCGAAGAGGCGAGATTAATCAATCAACCTTATGTGCCAGAAAATCTTGAAGTGAGTCCAGGCACCAATATTCCTGATCTGAAATCTGGCACTTTCCGTTCAGGAGCTCATGGATGGTTCGTCTTCCTTAAACCGTTACCACCAGGAGATCACATACTTTATTACAATGTGGGAGTTACAGGAACAGGCCCTAACGATCATTCCGCTGAAATCACATATGATCTAAAAGTTAAATAAAAACGATGCTGATCGGATTGTCGATTTGCTGCCAGCTTCTGGACAGGATATAAGTGTGGGGACTCTCAAGGAAGCTTTAAAAAAATCATGTGGCTATGATGAGGATTATTCATTAAAAGTCATTAGAGAGAGAAACAGCCGAAAATGATCGTCGTTGTAAGGCGCGCAGAAATTCATATTCTCGTAAGATCAATTATGACGATATTGAATTACGCCGAGTTTAATTACTAATCTTGACAAAATTATGATCTTGGTGATTTGCTGACATTGTAACGATCAGTTCATACAGTCGAACATTTATTCAAAAATATTGCAAAATGAACAACAAAAAAATAGTAGAAACATTCATGGAAGGCTATAATACTGGTGACAATGCCAAAATTCTGTCATGCCTGGCTGAAGATGTGATTTGGGAAATGGCTAGTTTTTTTAACCTGAAAGGCAAAGACGAATTTGACAAAGAAATTAATAACGGATGGGGGGACGGCAATCCTACAATAACAATATCACAACTTGTAGAGGAAGGCAACATTGTAGTTGCAGAAGGTACAGTTAAATGTAAACTCAAAAACGGAGGATTCATAGATGCTTTGTTTTGTGAAGTTTTCCATTTTGATAACGGTAAAGTAAAAAAATTGACAACATATCATATTGAAAAAAAGAAGGCGTAAATAATATACTATCAATTAGAAAAGCTTGGGGTAGCTCGGATTTAATTAATTAAGTTTTTAATATTAGCAACACACATAATCATTATAGTATTGTGGCGAATTGTCCTGAATTATAGTATTACATTATCTTGATTGTATCGATAATAATACTTACTATAGTCTATTGTCACAACAAAATTAAATAATCAAATAATTAAGATGTCATAATTATGGCTAGAGATGATCCAGTCCAAACAGAAAGGGGACAAATATGCGGTAAAATATTCAGAGAAATTCCTAGAACATGAGGTAAAATTCTCAACGGCATTTGGATATTTGCGAAAACATGGTCATCCTGAATGTATTATTCTCAAAGGAAGTTTTAGTAAGAAAACATTTGGTGATAGTTTCACATGATATAGTTGCAGATACAGAAGCACGTTTAGGAATCTTTTACGTAGATTTTGAATGTGAGTCAGATAATGCAACTAAGGTTAAGAAAATTCCTTATGTGAATGAGGCCAAATTAAAAGCTGCTATTGTTGGCCTTGAAGGTGTTATCAGCTCCATGATTACAGAAACCCTGTAATCTAATCCTCATTTACTTAGCACTTCGGAGTATGTTGTTCTAAAAGATGGTGTTAATCTTCCCGTCGCTCTTCTCATATAAAATATAAGTGTGATGCAGGCAATAGAATTGAATTCCCAGTGGAACTAACGAACAAAGCAATGTTAGAGCAAAGAATAGTATATATCAAAAGACTGTTAGATGAGTCAGGACTTATACAATATGGTATAACAGAAGCAGAAATAAAGTCATTTGCTAGTAGACCATTGACTGAGACAATAACAATTCTTATAGAGTTAAGGAAGTTAGCTGATAATACGGTTATGGATAGTGGAACTGATAGACTGAATAGGAGATTACCAACTGCAGAGAAGAAATGGACAGGTGAGAATTGGAGTGGTAGTTCATGATACAACCAGGCTATAATAAGTGATATTCTTTTGAATATACTGCATATTGTCCTATATAACGGCTAATAAAGGCCATAAAAAAGAAAGGAAAATTTCGAGTGGATTTAATCGAAAGTCAAATATGTTCTTGGTACAATTTCTCTACAATGGGAGTGCTATTACGCCAAAACATTTATCGCAATTAGGACATGAACATATGGCATATTCGAACGTTCCCCCGGCAGGTTTCTGGCCTGTCTGAAAAGCAATTTTAGGTGCAGAGAACTCTTTTTCACATTCTGGACAGATAGTCATGGTGTCTATAAAGATTAGCAGACTAAAATATGTGATCCTCTTTCTACAATAACTTCAAGCAAGAACTGAGCTTAGATTATTTTTTGGTAACACAGATCGCTGGAAATCCCTTAAATAATGAAAATGTGTAATCGTGTTGGAGGTTAACAAAAATTATAATAGTACGGTGTGCTGTCTGCGATGAAACTCGTTCCTCATATGACGAAATTGAGAAACATCTAGAAGCCGATCATAATGCGCAACCAGAGATCGCTAATCTTATTATAAAAATGGTACAGGAACTTCAAAAAATGATCACAAAAAATAACGAACTAAAAGGGGAGTTGAACGATCTTAGAGAAATGCTTAAGGCAAGTATCAAAGGTAGCAACTTAGAAACTAGTAGTTCGGCCCCCTAAGAGGTTACAAGATCGCAGTAAGGAATATGGTATTTACGCCGCTTGACGAGCCTCTTCCTCACTAAAACCATGCTGTGTGTCTTGAACGTTTTCCAGTTTGTCACACTTACAGAGACCTGGAATCAGTTTGCAATTACTACAGACTAACTGACGACCACAAATACAAATTCCCATTCGCAAAGGTATTGTCTCTTGCTGTTAATTAACATATTACGATTTTAATCGATTATTTGCTTAACTATCATTTCTATATCTCACTATGATACTCTAAAAGATGATCTGCTAACTCTTGATGAAGTAATAGTTGGCCGCATCTTTCACACTTAATCTTCTCGTGATTGTACTTGACACAATTCTCACAATAAACTATTTTATTTCCACGAGAATCATCCAACTCGGAGAATATCGGTTTTTCTTGACCACATCCACCACATTTTGCTACCTTTCCGATCTTACTCATGTAGATTAGCCGACAAATGATAGTTAAGATACTTAAAGTTGTCTTATGAATTTTTAGAGGAATTGTAACTTGTCTAACACTTCATTAATCAAGAGCAAGTCATTTGTGAGAGTCTTACGCTTGGCAAGTATCCTATTTTTATACAAGACATTCTATCTATAAAGTAGTGTAGCTTCTTTCCAGTAATAAAACACAAGTTATCTCAAAACCATCTGGATTGACAATTTAGGAGATTGTGCGGATTAGTCATCAAATATCAGCTATTATTTTGGCTACCATAAAATGATATTAAAAATAACATTCAGGAACATGTTTGTCGTTACGGTATTGAAGTTCTGTTGCGTACATACAAATATGCTTTAAGAAAATAGATGGATACTTATGATAAGTAAATGAGATTCCACCTCTAATTGTAATTATTGAAATCGCCAGCTTTTTGTGCCTGATATTCGTTAGATAAA
>JAKEIK010000227.1 GCA_022545895.1 Nitrososphaeraceae archaeon
CAAATTGGTTAATGAAGGAGAAAAATATGGTATTCCTATATTGGCAGTCACAGCAGTCGGAAGGGACATGGTGAGAGATGCACGTTATCTTGGATTGGCTTGCAGGGTTGCAGCGGAGCTTGGTGCTCATATAGTTAAGACTTATTATTGTGAGGATTTTGAGAAGGTTGTTGAAGGTTGTCCGGTACCTGTAATTATAGCAGGTGGCAAGAAGCTTTCAAATGAGAAGGATGTTCTCAGACTTACATTTAATGCAGTTAAGTCTGGAGCTACAGGAGTTGATATGGGAAGGAATATTTGGCAATCTGATTACCCCGTTGCCATGATACAGGCAGTGAGATCAGTGGTTCATGAGGGATTTGATGTAGAATCGGCGTACAGAAAGTTCCTTTCCCTCAAACAAACCAAAGTATCTAAGAGAGAGCTTGCAAAACCGATCAGCACTTCTGCTCTATGAAGGCTCTACCAAGTGAAATTTTCTTATTACCTAAAGCATTATCTGCTAAGAGGTGATTGACATGTCAGAATATGAGGGTGGTACATTTAGATGCAAAATATGTGGAAAGGAATTCTTAACAAAGTTCGAGGGCGATAGCCATTACAAAGAGGAACATGATGAAGATCATGCAGATGTTGGAGAATAAAATGCACACAACATAAGGAATTGGAATCGTATATTAATTTAAAATTTGATGTTAGATTTTTTAATGAGCGCGTCATGTTCAGATCAGGATTGCATTGGATAAATCAGCAGATGTACTACTCTTTGAGGTGGGGTTAGTTGTTTTAGATGATATCGGCAAATTAATTCATTCGAGAAAATTTGTACAGCCGTCTATAGCTTACCATTCATTGTCGCTACGTGAAAACAGAGAACTCACAGAAATTGTACCTCTTTTACGTAAATTTTACTCCGTTAGAGTAAGCCATTCGATACTTTTAGATATCCTTGGCAAAGAAGGATTTAGAGTAGAACTTCTTGCTGAATCGGAACAAGACGCTCTTAACAAAAACAAGCTCGACTTAGTTACAAAATACGGACTGTGCGAAAATCGTATTGAAGCAATAAAAGAACTTCAGCAATTTGCAACTGACTATTCTTCTATTAGGATAAAACTGACTTCAGAGAGCCTAGATCTTCACGTAGGTCAGGCTGTAAATGGATTGGATGAAATCGATGAAACAATTAATACTATAGGAACCAGAATGCGAGAATGGTATGGTCTTCACTTTCCTGAGCTTGACAACCTGCTTCAGAATGTAACTACATATGCATTTATAGTTAAGAGTGCTGGACCCAGGGAGAATATAACAAAAGATATTCTTTTTCAAGCAGATTTACAAGAGAATAAAATTCAATTGATAATGAATATGGCATCGAAGAGTCGCGGTGGTGATTTAGCAGCCGAGAGTAGCCAAATACTTCAAAAACTTGCATCCGAAGTTATCGAGTTATCTAAACTTAGAGAGGCCTTATCAGAAATGATAGAGACGGTAATGGAGGATATCGCACCTAACATCAAGAAAATGCTTACACCAGTAATAGCAGCAAGGCTCATAGCAAGGGCAGGGAGCCTAAGGAAGCTTGCTTTCCTTCCTGCAAGTACTATACAGATTCTAGGAGCTGAGAAGGCCCTGTTCAGAGCACTGAAGACGGGTGCGAGGCCACCTAAACACGGGTTGTTGTTCCAACATCCCGCAGTTCATTCGGCACCAAAATGGCAGAGGGGTAGGATAGCAAGAGCATTAGCATCAAAGATAGCTATATTTGCGAGGATTGATCTGTATCGCCACGCGCCGGCTGAGGACGACCTAATGTCGCGTCTTAACAAGAGGATCGAAACCATCCAAAAAAGCCCTCAAAAATTCGGGTCAAAATATGATATGGGCCTTCGCTCTGATATTAAACGAAGAACGGATGGAAATTTTGGCAGGAGGGATAAAGGTGACCGTTGGAAAAAGAAGAAAGGATACGATAAGAGAAGAAATCGGTTTGGAAGACGAGAGCATTAGCAATATAACTTTAGATGGTCGTCAACATCTTGCAACTCTAAATCTGATCAGGGGGAATACCGTATATGGTGAAAGGTTGGTTGTCAAGAAAGGTAACGAATATAGAATATGGGACCCCTTTAGGAGCAAGTTGGCAGCGGCACTCACGAAAGGCCTTAAGAATTTTCATCTCCCTGTGCGTAGCAATGTTTTATATCTTGGGGCATCTACTGGAACTACTGTTAGTCATCTATCCGACATCGTCGGCCAGATAGGAAAAATATTCGCCATAGAATCCTCATCCAGAGTAGCTAGAGAACTTATTTTTAATGTTGCATCTAAAAGACAGAATGTTACTCCAATTATAGCAGATGCGAGAAAACCGAGAAGCTATTTTTCCGTATTTGACACGATTGATTTAGTTTATTGTGATATTGCACAGCCAGATCAAACACTTATTGCAATTGATAATTGTAGAGTGTATCTCAAAACAGGTGGCATTTTGTTATTAGTTATTAAAACAAGAAGCATCGATGTGACGATGGATCCTAGAAAGGTGATCAAACAGGAAGTTAAGAAGCTGGAAGAGAATTCTTTTGTTGTGACGCAGAGGGTCGACCTTGATCCATTTGATAAAGACCACGCAATGGTATATGCAATTTACAATACAAATTGATCCAAAGTTATACATTGTTCTCTATTGAGTAACGCTTTCATTGGCTTCCATGATTTTCTGACGAAAGGCGGAAGAACTTTTTTTTCAACGATCCAATTCTTTATGAATTCTACGGTTTTTCTATCTGAAGGGTAACCACTACCTATTTCACCATATTGCTCACGGATTCTTGTAATTTCGTAATCACGAGTAACTTTAGCTAGAATCGATGCAGCGGCCACAACAAGACTTTTTGCTTCCGCATGGTGTGAGGAGATAATCTTTTTGGGCCTATTTGTAGACAGAAATCCTGCAACCCGCTCCCCATACCGCACTGGATTTACATCACAGGAATCAATGTATGCTATATGAGGGACAATATCTTCAATGATGGCTGCCATTGCTTGGGCCTCCAATACATTTAGGCTGCTAAATAGCACTCCAAAATCGACATCTGTTGGACTCAGTTTGCATATGCATAATGATTCAACGTAATCCATCATACTTGACAGCATACGACGACGACTAAGTGGTGTCAACAATTTGGAATCTTTGATTCCGATTTTGCTGAGCTCGTCTAATTGAGAGAATCTGACACTAATTCCTACAACAATTAAAGGACCCACTAATGATCCTCGTCCTGCTTCATCCACTCCTCCTATGAGAAGATCTCTCGCAGGAAACCTAGTATGGTTTTTTCCTTTCCACTTATCCAAATTTCTACTTTGATCTTATTTCGGCCTCCTTTTTTAAATGATAACCTTACTAACCCGGCAGTTGGTAGAAAACTAATCGTTGCTGTCTGAAATATCCGAAATAATTGAAGGTGATACTCGAATTCTTGTTCCGAGTGCATCACTGACGGAAAAAATCCCTTCCAAAACTCCAGCGTTTTTCAACCCCGTGGCGAAGTGGAACAGAGATATCTCGGTCCTTGCTTACAAAACCTTTTCCACTTTGAAAACAATGGATTGCTTATCCTTTGCAGATTGTCTATCCGGAGTAGGTGCCAGAGGTCTACGCGTCGGTGTCGAAGTTCCATCAGTAGAATCAGTATACATGAATGATATCAATCCAATTGCATTGGAATTTGCAAGAAAGGCAGCTGAATTAAATTCAATCCAAGGAAAATGTTATTTTCATAGGAGCGAAGTATGCAGTTTTCTACAGTCAAATGCTCATTGTAGTCAAAGGAATAGATACGATATAGTAGACTTGGACCCATTTGGGAGTCCAGCTCCGTATTTGGACTGTGTTTTGCGTGCTGTCAATGACAGGGGTATGATATCAATCACTGCAACGGATACGGCTGTTCTCTGTGGAGTTTATCCAAAAGTCTGTTATCGTCGGTATCATGGATATCCAATCAGGAGTGAATACACCAATGAAATTGGGATGCGGCTACTCATATCATTGATAGCATTTACTGCGGCTAGACTCGATCTAAATATTTTACCGTTGTTTAGTCACACCAATTTACATTATATGAGGACATACGTAAAAATAAGTGTCAGCAATTCTGAAGCAAATGAACTTTATTCAAAGATCGGGTATGTAATTCACTGCTTTAGCTGCGGACATCGTGAAATATGGGATGTCGAAAGTAATCCCAGAATTTGTAGAGTATGTTCATCGAAATGCAGCATTGGAGGCCCCCTCTGGAAAGAGCCTCTAAATGAGCAAGGATTCCTAGAAAGTATGTTCCAACTGATACCTACCCTTGGGGTGTTTCAAAGGACACCAAGTCTTCGCAGATCAATGGACAACTTACTATCCACAGGTATTGAGGAGGTTCAAGAACCTTACTACTTCCATACTGATCATATTGCATCGAAATTAAAAACAAGTCCTCTTGCTCTATCAGAAATAGTTGATACCCTGAATAGAGTGGGATTCATGGCTTCGAAGGCAAGTCTAAGTCCGCAAGGATTTAAGACCAATGCTTCGCTCAGCCAGATATTAAATACACTGAAAAGGTCCTAAAACGAGAAAGATATTGTTATTTACTTTCTGTACAAACTATGCCTACAACCATCAGTTGAATTACGGCTTTACACCAAAAAATCAATAATGATATAGATATATTCGCAGGAATTTTGTGACAACATTCGAGCTCAGATTCCGTCTTAGTCACATTAGCACGGGAGAAGCTCTATGAAGATCGTATGAGAAAATTTATACGAAAGTGAAAAAGTATTAAAGACAAATTAAGAGATCTAATCATGGGTCATTGTAATAGAGGAATCGCGGATTTTTCATTTGCATCGGAGTCAAGATGAAAAGTTGGCGAAGCTACATTTGAAGAACATCACAAAACGATTCACGACTACTGATGCCAAAAATGACCATGTTACGGCAGTAGAAAAAATTGATCTCCTGATTGAGGAAGGTGAGTTTGTTTGTTTTGTTGGTCCATCTGGTTGTGGTAAGTCTACTCTCCTAAACATACTGGCGGGCTTGGACAGGCCCAGTGAAGGTGAAATAATTCTCAACGGTCAACCTATCGATGGAACTGGACCTGACAGAATCATAGTGTTTCAAGAGAACGCACTGTTTCCGTGGCTCAAAGTCATAGACAATGTAGAATTTGGTCTCAAAGTAGCGGGCTTGAACAAAGAGAAGAGAAGAGAAATAGCAATGCATTATCTAGAAACTATGCAGCTTACAAAGTTTGCAGATTCATATACCTATCAGTTGTCTGGAGGAATGAAACAACGTGTATCTCTCGCCAGGGCACTGGTAATGGACCCTGAAGTTCTACTTATGGATGAACCTTTTGCAGCACTGGATTCTCAAACTAGGGATTTGCTGTCAGTTGAACTCCAACTAATTTGGTCAAAAACGAAAAAAACCATAATCTTCGTCACGCACAATATTATGGAATCTGTATGTCTCGGAGACAGGGTTATCGTATTTACAAATCGCCCAGGGAAAGTCAAAAAAGAGATCATTATTGATCACAGGCGTCCTAGGCTTAGCGAAGATAATGATCTACAACCATTCTATAGAGCCGTATTAGATGAACTAAAAAGTGAAGTAACAGCCACGCGTCGAAACGTAGATCTATAAATTATTTTTTCCAAGTTCCTTTACTAAATCCAAACCATCATTGAAGCTGTTGGGCGAACACAACAATACTTTTTCAGAAATCATAGCTGCATCTGATATAAAATGAACTGGATGGTTTTCATATGCTGACCAGTCCAATCCGATGTTTTGTGCCGAGATTCTGTTCTTCTCCGACGGACACAAAATACATGCTATAATTTTTATTCCGTAAGGTCTGGCAAGATCCACTATGCTTCTTAGATCAGCCAAAGACGATATTGACTGCGTTACAAACGCATGAGGTTTAACCTTAAGTTTTTTTTCGAAGCTTGAAGGATTGACAATTCGATTAGGGAAAGATAAGTCAAGTTTTATGTGCTCGTTAAAGCGATAGAGTGTTAATATTCTAAGAACTTCTGTTGCGGTTAGCGATTGCATACTAGGACCATAGCAAGGATTGTCACCCTTTAGTATCAATACACGCTGGATATTGTTCCGTATCGCCTCGCTCAAGAACTGAAATATTGTAATCAAGTTACGATCAGAAATGCGAAGACTGCAGCTCAGTTCTGTTTTTATTCCTGATTTTCTCAATATTGTAGCAGCATTTACGCTGGAGACTCGAGGAATTCCCAAGACGCTATCGGTTATGTGTAATCCATCGACGTATTCCGCTAATTTTTGGGCCCTCTTCACGAATTTATCAATTTGTGAGTCTAATTCTAGAAGCTTAAAGTTTTCATTTGTAAGTAATTTTGGCGGATTTAGCTCGAATAATACTTTTGAGGCAATTGTCATAATTGAATCTTAGTGCCAAATGAATAAAACGAACATAGACCTCGTACGAGTAGTTTTATTATTACCATTACTAGCCAATTTGAATTGGATCTCAGGTTGATAGATTTAAGTGTATATTTCGCACGGATGTTGTAGTGCTTGATTTCGATCAAATTCGTGATACGTTAAGACATGTCCTGAAAAAGGATTATTTTACAATCGATAAAAGGTTACCAAATGCTTGCAAGGTCGCAGGA
>JAKEIK010000228.1 GCA_022545895.1 Nitrososphaeraceae archaeon
GCCAAGCAAAGACTACGTAGGACAGGACAGCTTTACTTTCAAAGCAACCGATGACAAGGGAACTGATAGCAATATTGCTACCGTAACTATGGATGTTAAATCTGCTAATCAAGCTCCGGTAGCTGAAACTGGAGGCAACCAAGAGGTTGAACAAGGTACTACCGTAACTTTGGATGGTTCAAATAGTACCGACCCAAATAATGATTCTCTCAGTTATACTTGGGAACAACTAAGCGGACCACTCGTAACCCTCGTCAATCCTGATGCAGCGATCATGGAATTTGTTGCACCCCAAGTTACCGAAGATACTACTCTAAAATTCAAGTTAACTGTAACTGACCAAGATGGAGATAAGGGTAGTAAGAACATCGATGTAACAGTAAAGAATAGGTCAAATGAGACAGCAACAGAACTTTCAGATCCAATTAGGGAGATCCCCAAAAACAATGAACTAACCTTACCTGAAAATCAAAGTCCCTCAGACGGGACTGTTGGAAGTCCAGTACCAGATCCCAATACACTAACGGCTCTAATAACACAGAATGAAACAGGACTCCAGCATGAGATGATACTTAAATCTTATAGTAACATCGATGCCCAAGTGGATAAATCTGCATCAAGCTATCCTAAACGTCCCTCTATAACTTTACAAAATGGATTCCCTATAACTTTAGTATCCAATAATCCAGATTTTACAATCTCATCTACGGAAGTAATATTGTACGACAAGAATGATGCTCCTGTTTACCTCCAGTCTGCAGGAGGAAATAACTGGATCCTCGATGTACCAACAGGCACTTACAAATTAGAAGTTAAAACCGAATATACACCTAGTAATGACGATGTTGCTACATTCATTGATACCATAAGAGTTAAAGAAGGAGACGTGAGTGTGAATAACCTTATTGACAGAAATCAATTTGGTGTGGACTTAGGAAAACTATTCAATAGAAAGTGAAGTTAAAATAGGATTAAACTGCACAGGACTATTGAAGAAATATGAATGATAACAGCTTGGTTCATGTTACCGACAAATCTTGGGATAGTGAAGTTCTAAAATCAGAATTGCCCGTGTTTGTAGACTTTTGGGCTGAATGGTGCGGGCCATGCAGAATGGTTGGTCCTGCAATCGAACAACTAGCTCAAACAATGACAGGGAAGGTCAAATTTGCTAAATTGAATGTCGATGAAAATCGAGAAATAGCAGCCAAATACGGAATTCAATCGATACCCTCACTAATACTATTTAGACAAGGCAATGAAGTTGCACGCACGATTGGAGCTGCTCCGAAGGAAACATACCAAAAGTTCATAGAACAGTCTCTTGCAAAGTAAAGTTTAAGCAAATGCCAAAGGGATAATGATCATCAAATTCACTTTTAGCAATAATGGACTACAAAGGCGTTAATAATCTGCCTCAGGGGGGTGTATATGATTGCAAAAACAAGATCTAATTAATCTCTTTTCTTCAAACTCTGACAAATATTATAGAGTTTCACTATTTGATAGGAATGGTTTCAAAAGACAGAGTTGTACGATCTGTCGAAAATTTTTCTGGTCAATTAACGACAGAAGATTTTGTCCTGATCATGAGAACTATAGTTTTATTGGCAATCCACCTACTTCAAAGAGGCTGGATTTTATCTCTGCTTGGAATGAAATTAAAGAGTACTTTAGTGACAACAATCATACAATAATTAGAAGGTACCCTGTTGTTTGCCGATGGCGCGATGATCTCTATTTTACTATTGCTTCAATAGTTGATTTTCAGAGATTAATGAGAGGAAAAGTTGTTTTTGAATTGCCCGCCAATCCTCTAGTTGTTCCACAGATATGTCTAAGATTCAATGATATAGAAAATGTCGGCCTAACAGGTAGACATTACACAGGTTTTTGTATGATAGGACAAACTTGTGATGCTGATGCTCATGGAGGATATTGGAAGGATAGGTGTATTGAGCTTGACTATGGAATGCTCACGAATAAACTCGGAATCAAAGCAGATGAAATTACTTTTGTAGAAGATGTATGGATGGGAGCGGGTGCCTTCGGATGTTCTTTAGAGTACTATGTACGTGGACTTGAATTGGGAAACGCAGTTTTTACAGAATTTGAAGGAAGCGAAGGCAACTATCACGCTATGAGCAACAAAATAATAGACATGGGGGCGGGCCTTGAACGACTCTCATGGATTACTATGGGAACTCCAACCAGTTATGATTGCAATTTTGGGAATGTCATAAAAAAACTAATTGAGTCGGTAGGAGTAGAGGAGAATTCAGAATTTCTGTCAAAATATTTCGGAATCCTTTCATCTAAATATACTGACTATGAATTCGATATAAAATCTCTTAAGAATATCCTGGCGAGGGAACTGAAGGTATCTACCGAGGAACTGTCGAAAATAGTTTCACCCTACGAAGCCATTTACACTGTGGCAGATCATACCAGGACTCTTCTATTCGCAATTTCTGATGGGTCCTTGCCCTCCAATGTTGGAGGAGGACATAACCTGAGAGTCATACTCCGGCGAGCACTTTCCATCCTGGATCGTCTAGGATGGAATATTGCGCTGGAGGATATTGTAGACATGCATATTGATTATTTAAAGTCGATGTACCCAGAACTTCAAGAACATCAAGATGACGTTAGGACCGTTCTTCAGATAGAATCAAGCAGGTACGTTGGTTCACGTGAACGAATGGACTCTATTGCGAAGTCACTAATAAAGGGTAACAAAACCATTACTGTTGAAGATCTTATCAGAATGTATGAGTCTGACGGAATAACACCAGATTTCCTGATGGAAATGGGTACGATAGATAGTATCCCATCAGCATTTTATACCAAATTAGCTGAGCTACACAATTCCCAAAAAACAGTACAAGAATTTAAAGCGTTTGAGCTCGTCGACAAAGTACGACCAACAAAACTCCTGTATTATGAAGATGAATCAATACGCGAATTTAATGCGCGGATCCTCAAAGTTATAGACAATCATTACGTTATTCTGGATCAGACGGCGTTCTATCCAAGAGGTGGTGGACAAGAGCCAGATGGTGGAGAGATAGAAGGAGCAAGAGTGACTGACGTAGTAAAACATATTGATGTTGTTATTCACAAAATTGACTTCCCCCACGATAAAGAAATTTTTGTCGAAGGCAGACAGGTTCGAGCAGCTGTAAACGATCGTAGGAGAAGCTCAATAACCAAACATCACAGTGCAACTCATATCCTGAATAGTTCTGCAAGAAATAATTTAGGTTCATGGGTATGGCAGAATTCTGCCTTCAAGGATGAAAATTATGCGCGGTTGGATATAACTCATCACTCCGCATTGACCAGGGAAGAAATCGAGCGTATTGAGAAGACGGCTAACGATGTGGTTAGGAAAAATCTTCCTCTTACGATAAAAATTTATGAGAGAGGTGAAGCCGAACAAAAGTACTCTTTCAGGATTTACCAAGGAGGAGTAGTACCATCCAGTAATGTTAGAATTGTAAACATAGAGGGATGGGATATTGAAGCATGTGGAGGAACTCACGTAGGCAAGACAGGTGAGATCGGACTCATAAAAATAGTGAAATCAGAAAGGATCCAAGATGGAGTTATTAGACTCGAATTTGTAGTCGGAGATAGTGCAATAAGACTTATTCAGACCCAAGAGAACTATCTAAATAAGATCGCTAATGTTCTTGGCTCAAGTAAAGAAAAAGTGACGGAGTCTCTTGAAAAGTATATTGAAGATTCAGACGCAACAAAAAGAAGATTTAGAGCATTGTTGAAAAAAACTTCCAACATAATTGCAGACAATATTGCACATAACGCAAAGAATCTGTCAACAGGGATTAGATTATACAGTACTCAAGATGATGTTTTGGGAGAAGAATATTTTATTGCAGTTGGAGAAAGAAGTATTGAAGCAGATCCTTTACTTATCTTTATTGCTCTCGTTATGAATAATAATGGAATAAGAGTAATCGTCTTCGTTGGATCCCAAGCGCAGAAAACAATAGGCGCAGGACGAATTGCCAAAGAAATTTCGGCTCAGCTTGGTGGATCGGGTGGAGGAAATGACAGGTTTGGACAAGGAGGAGGGAAACTAGTTGATAGTATTGACAAATGTTTGAAGAACATAGAAGATACTATAATTAACATGTCTTCCAAAAATGACAAAAAAGAAAAGTGATCAGAATGTCACACAAACTACATCAAGACGCAAAGGATCTTGATTGGAACTCGGTAGAGGAAAAATGGCGAGAGCGATGGGAGGCAAGCAAAATATTTGAAACCGAATTAAATTCAAAGAAACAGAAGTATTTCATAACTGTGGCCTACCCTTATCCTAATTCACCACAGCATGTAGGTCATGGAAGAACCTACACGTTAGCTGACGTTCATGCTCGGTACATGAGAATGAAAGGATATAATGTATTGTTTCCAATGGCGTTCCACTATACAGGAACTCCAATTATTTCAATGTCTCAGAGAGTTCTTGGAAAAGACATGGAATTGCTTAACACATTCCGCACAATATATAATTTGTCTGATGAGGTGATATCTACTTTTGTAATTCCAGTAGAAATTGCTAGTTTTTTTCACAAGGAGATAAAACAAGGCATGAAGGAGATGGGTTATTCCATTGATTGGCGAAGAGAATTTACGACAATAGATAAAGGGTATTCTAAATTCATTTCTTGGCAATTTCGACTTCTTCGCAAAAAGGGTCTTGTTGTACAAGGATCGCATCCTGTAGGTTGGTGTCCTAAGGATCACAATCCTGTGAGTCAACACGACACCATCGGCGACGTAGAGCCAGACTTTCTCGAATACACACTAATCAAATTTAGTACTGATGATGGTTATATCCTTCCTACTGCTACATTAAGACCAGAAACCATCTTTGGAGTAACAAACCTTTGGATAAATCCAGATATTGTTTATGTTAAGATAGTAATTGATGACGAGAAATGGATTGTAACTCAAGAAGCAGCGAAGAAATTGGAATTTTTAAATCACAATGTCAAGATAACGAGTAGAATAAAAGGAAGTGAGCTTGTAGGCAAGTTTGCTAAACATAGTTTTGTAGACGTTGGCATTCCGATATATCCTGCTTCATTTGTCGATCCTGACAACGGTACCGGCATTGTGATGTCGGTTCCTGGTCACGCTCCTTATGATTATCAGGCTATAGAAGACTTGAAGAAGAGAGTTGACTTACAAGGCAAATATCACATGGATTTCACTGTATCTCCAATAAAGATAATACAAAGCGATAACTATCAAGGGAATTCAAATGTTACTCCAGCAGAGATTATAACAAAGGAATATGCTATTACGGATCAACAAGATCCAAAGCTTGAGGAAGCGACCAACAAGTTATATGGTGATGAATTTTATAGTGGGGTACTTTTACCAATTACTGGTCGCTTTAGCGGACTTTTGGTAAAGGAAGCGCGGTTCAGAGTAAAAGAGGACATGTCTGGTAAAGGCTTGATCAGTATGATGTATGAACTTGAAAACAAAACGGTAAGATGTAGATGTGGAACTACCTGCGTGGTCAAATTATTAACAGATCAGTGGTTTCTGGACTATGGAAACGAAGCATGGAAGAAATTGGCACACGA
Source organism: Nitrososphaeraceae archaeon (assembly GCA_022545895.1). Lineage (GTDB taxonomy): Archaea > Thermoproteota > Nitrososphaeria > Nitrososphaerales > Nitrososphaeraceae > TA-21. Next base: position 5,628 of record JAKEIK010000228.1, read on the forward strand.
GTGTATTAATTCAATGGACGTAATACCCGAAGAAATTAGACTGGAATTCAATAATGTAATCGACTGGCTTAAAGAGCGAGCTTGTGCAAGAAAAATAGGCCTTGGGACAAAGGTGCCTTGGGATCCTGACTGGATAGTAGAAAGTCTTTCCGATTCTGTGATTTACATGATATACTACTTAATATCCAAATATCTTACTAACGATAAGGATGATACTAATTCTGA
>JAKEIK010000229.1 GCA_022545895.1 Nitrososphaeraceae archaeon
AATCTGAAATCTGAAATCGCCACATTTGTTCAACATATAAGTTCTTCCGTTCTTGGAGAAGATAATCAAATAATGGAATTATAGGTCTGGAAACACGGGGCGGATTCGCAGTATCAAGAGGCAGTCTCAATTCATCATAATGTAAAAACCTGACACCTACTGTCGATGTAGACTGGCCCAAATTCATACACTCTCCAAGTCATCCCAAAGTACACCGCAGGTGAAGCGAGATCAATTAAATCATAAGTTGTTCTTATTCTCAAGGGGACTATTAGCGGGGCCATTGATAACATTCCCAGTCTGGCCAGAGAATCTCGAACCATGACATGGACAATCAAAAGATTTCTCCAATTCATTCCAGCTTACTATACAACCTAAATGAGTACATACAGCTGAGAACGTATGCACCTCTCCTTTACTATCTTTGTAGATAGCCAACTTTTCCTTTTCTATAACCATTCCACTATCTTTTGAAGGTCGTTCCGGTTTCGATTTTGAACGATGTTTTTTAGTTGCCAATACTCATCACTTTATTTTTCTATCAGGACGATACAGATTTGCCCAGGGATTATCTTTACCTTGGATCAAATCACACAAAATAATACCTGCAATTGTTCCGTGTGTCATTCCGTTACCAGAATCTCCCGTAGCTATATAGATATTTTTATCTTTACCAGGATTTGGACCTATGAAAGCCAAACTGTCCAATGGTTCCATGACTTGTCCTGACCACGCGTACACTACTGGTCCTTTCAAAGAGAAGATTTTCCTCATCCATAATTCGAGTCTTTTGAACCTTGCCTCAAAATCATTCTTGTTAATGCTAATTCCAGTCTTATGATCTTCTCCACCAACAATCAACAGATCAAAATTTTTATCTTCTGTTTTCTGAATTCGGGCGTAGTGATACGCTTTGACATGATCCTTTAACTTTTGATTCCCTGTATCCCAGTAAAGGGCCAACGGGATTGAGTTTTTTCGAATTCTGGCTGCAATCGCATATGTTCTGTAGGCAAGCTGCTTGTCATAAATCTTGCTTACCTTATCTACAATCGGTGCATTAGTTGCTAAAACAATACTCTGTGCAGTCACAGTGTGTCCCTTATCAGTTTTAATGATACTATCTGTCTCTGCTCTTTTAATATCCTGTGCATGAGTTTCTGTAAAAATTTGTACTTCTTTATCCGTATTCATGGAATGTGCAATTCCTGTTAAATATCGCATTGGTTGAAATTGGGCCTGATCGGGAAAACAAATACAAGGAGAGATATCTGCCGACTCTAATGGCGAATCATTAATCATCGTTGCCTTTGATATCCCAGCATTTCTGAGGGCCTTTAATTCTCTCTCTAACGATGATTCCTTGTCACTCTTATCAAGAAACAAGAAACCATTTAATCTCTCAAATTCACAATCAATTCTTTCTTCCCTTATGGCGTCGTCAATAAAATCGATTGCTGCCGTATGACTTTCCGCCGCTAATCTTGCATTTGTCGGACCTTTTTTTTTCTCTATATTATAGTACCTATCATCAAGAGCGTGAGTAATATGTGCCGTAGTTCGGCCGGTTTCGCCACTCCCAATATAGCCATCTTCAAGTATTGCAACACTTTTTCCTGATCTAGACAAGAGGTAGGCTGTCGTAATACCTGCAATACCTCCTCCTATTATTGCCACATCCACAGAAATATTTTGATCTAGGCTGTTGAATCTTAATGGATGTCTCAAATTATCAAACCATGGTGATTCCATTTGTCCGGAGGAACGCACTTCCCAATAGCTGTCGACTTTAGTCTTCGAATATAGCGATAGCGATGGACTTTTCTTTGTTATCATCATTGATCTTAAATCAATATTGATTGTAAATAAATTGGTCCTAATTTTAGTAGCTTCTGCTTAGCCACCGTGAATTTCCTTTTCTAAAGCATCCTTCAACATATTTACGTGATTCAATCTATCAGCCTTTATCCTTTGC
>JAKEIK010000230.1 GCA_022545895.1 Nitrososphaeraceae archaeon
GCAAAGGAGTCGGGAGGGTCCTCATGGAAGAAGCTATTAACGGTGTCATCCTGAGGAAGGCCGACGAAATTTATCTTGAGGTTAGAACGAGTAATGACTCTGCGATAAAAATGTATGAACGAATTAACTTTCAGACAAAATCAAGACTGAGGTCTTATTATCGTGATGGGGAAGACGCATATCTCATGGCGTTAGAGCTAACTTGAATATCATCAGCCAAATTGGGAAGTGTTGATTTGAGAAAAAGTAAAACCGCCGGCGTCACGGTGCTGGTAATTTCTATACTGGCTTTCAGTGGTTATGCCTACATATTGCTCGCAACCGAATGGGGTGTATTGGCCATGGAAATCACCATTCTTATAATCGTAGGTACCCTGGCGAGCATAATGGCATGGATAGGATATACTATGGCGACGGCACCCAAGGAATCATGATCAGTTCAGTTCAATTCAATTCATTCTATTTCTTCATTCTATATCATTCAAGAAATTACACTCACGTCAGAAACTATTTGATATAGCCTTGGGCCTACTTCTCTAACTACTCTCACTTCATCAATTGAGATTTTGTACCTTTTGAAAGCATCATTAGTTTCTACGGCTCCCTTATCAATAGCATCTTTCTTGCTATCAGCTTTAACATGCGCAAAAAAGTGGACTGTGCCTTCCCCATTGATTAGAGAAGAAACTGCTTCATCAACAAATTCCCTTGCTTTTTCAGGCAATGGCATGAGCACTCTCGTTGCTTTTTCTTTCAACCTGCTGTTCACAACCAACTTAGCGTCACCAAAAAGGGAGATAACTCTGTCGTTGACTTTATTAATCGTGCTATTTTCAATGCATAACTCATGTGCAAAGACGTTAGAGTCTATTGAATATACCTTGGCAGTTTTGTTTCCCCGCGCAATAAGTACAGAGTATGTGCCAACGCCACCAAATAAGTTTACTATCACTTCATTATCTTTAACCATGTTCGCTATCCTCATTCTTTCCGTTGATAGTCTAGGAGAAAAATACACATTGGCCACATCAATCTTAAATGTACATCCGTTTTCTTTATAGTATGTTATGGGACTGTTGATTCCGGCTAGGAATTCGAGATTTCTCAATCTATAATCACCTTGCACTCCTGATGTTTGGCAAAATACTGAGTAGACGTTATTCACCTTTTGAAGAAGGACTTCTGCAATTAATCTTTTTTTTTGATTTAGTGATTCGGGAATTTTAATAACTATTATCCCCCCAATTGTGTCAAATGCAGAACAAACTTCTTCTAGTTCATCCTTGTCCAAAAGTTGTTTCAGCGCTTCTCTTAGCATCCTGGGCATAATAGCACCGGATTAAATCCTTCTACTGTAGTAATCTCCAGAATCTTTTTGTTTTCTATCTAATCTGCCACCCATTTTATTAATTCTTGGTCTGCCGGTGGTTTCATCTTTTCGATAAGTTATAGCAAGTGTTCTTAAGAACTGATTCATGCCATCCTCCTTGTTCATCGGGTTATGTGCAATGCCCTCCATTGCTGGTGTTCCAGTAAATATAACGAGGGAGTCAGAAACTAAGTCTATCAGTTGCATGTCATGATCTATGATCATTGCCGATTTTCCTTCCGCTTTGACGAAACGATGTAGAAACTTTGCTAGAGAGATTCTATCTTCTACGTCTAGAAATGCAGATGGCTCATCAAGAGCATATATATTTGCAGGTCTAACAAGTGTGGCGCATACGGCTACCTTCTGCAGTTCTCCTCCACTAAGAGTATTGATGTTCTTGTCGTATAACCTCTTGATTCCCATAGGAATGAGAATGTGATTTTCAACCGCAGAACCTTCTATGGGTGCCTGATAAGCAGTTGAAAGGAGCGATCTTGTGTCGCCTTCGTGTTCTTGTTGAAGGTACTGGGGCTTATACGAAATCTTGGCGCTCATCTCAATATTTCCTGAATCAGGCTTTTCAATGCCTGCGATCAGCTTCATCAAAGTCGTTTTACCCAGTGCATTCGCTCCGACCAATCCAACAATTTCTCCTTCTCGAATTTGTCCAGAATTGGCAGTTAATTTGAAGGAAGTGTACGATTTCGTTAAATTTGAATATTTGGCGAGTGGTTTTTCAAGCACGACATCCTCATTTTGTCCTGAATTGTCAAACTTGTATGATCTATCACGAAATCTAATATTTTCCGATGGGATAAAGCCTTCTAGAAAATTGTTGATTCCTACCTTGATGCTCTGCAATGGAGATACGATTCCATACGCACCAGGTTCACCATACAATATGTGGATATAATCAGAAAGATAGTCCAGCAAAGTCAAATCATGTTCAACTACCATAACGCTCTTCCCTTCATCGGCTAACCTTTTGATGACCCTTGCTACTTGCAAGCGTTGATAAATGTCATTATATGACGATGGTTCGTCGAAGAAATAATAATCCGCATCTTTGCTAAATGCAACCGCTACTGCCAAGCGTTGTAATTCTCCTCCACTCAACTGGGATACTGAATTATCTAGTATGTTCGTCAATCCCAAATCGTTTACAAGCGTATCAAAAACTTGTCTTTCATCGTATTTTTTCAAAAGTTCGCGCGCAGTTCCTTTAAAAGTTTTGGGAATTAAGTAGACAAGTTGAGGCTTAATTGATACTCTTAAGGTTCCCGAAGCAATTTTCTCAAAATGAGATTTTAGTTCTGTACCACGAAAATTATCTAGAATATCATCCCACGCTAATTGGTTGTTATCATATTTTCCTAAATTGGGTCTAATGTTTCCTGCTAGAATATTTATTATTGTAGACTTACCCATACCATTCCTTCCTAAGAGACCAATCACAGTACCTTTCTTGGGTGTAGGTAAGTGGTATACTCTGAAAGAATTGATTCCGTATTGATGAATCTTATGATCTCCAAGTTCCTTTGCAAGATTGACTATTACAATAGCTTCAAAGGGACATTTCTTAACACAAATTCCGCATCCTGTGCAGAGATCTTCTGAAATAACTGCCTTTCCGTCATCTTCTCTCTGAATTATACATTCACCTCCAGTTTTGTTTACTGGACAGTAGACAATGCATTCTAGACCACACTTCTTTGGTTTACATAGGTCTTCGTCTAAGACTGCTACACGATGTGTAGAGGTAGAATGGGTTTCCATTATTATTGAAAAATTGATATTGGCAAGATATTATATTCGTTGAGTTTCTAGTTCTAGAGCTCGTTTGGATAACATTTATTATCTAAAATTGGCTTTATAGAAAAACGTCCTACTCTGTTAAGAAATTCCTTTCTCATGTTGGGTGTGTTTAACACAATAGGATTAAATTAGGAGAAGGCAAAAGACAGATAAGCCGGCCATAGCGATAGGGCGCGACCCGGTCCCTTTCCGAACCCGGAAGTCAAACCTATCGTCGCTGCTGTGTTACTGATCTGCGTGAGCGGTTGGGAAGCAGCAGTGCTGGCATTAGATTTGGAACAAATCCAATTTGTATTTGAATCAACATTATAAACTCGACCTAGCTTGCAGTAAATGATGATTTGGTACTCGAAATCAGCTTTTCGAGTTTTAGAGTCAATTACTAATTTCTTCACCTATATGAATCTCTTCTAACAAATTCTTGACACCTTTCCCGATACTGTCAATTATGTCGTAAATACTCACAAAACCTTTGGGGTCCCATACTTTAGTCTGAATGAGACATCCATAGTTAACAACTCGTATCGAGATTGATCTAACCTCTTCATCGACAATGTTTCTACTAATTCTAGAGCATAAAATGTTATCATTGTTTAATCGCTCAGCAAGAATACTTCCATACCAACCGATCTCATTCACTTTTCCTTTGTTCAACTCATAAAATAGAAGTGCATTCAACAATTCACGATGATCAGGGTGAGTCTCCATCAAATGACTATTGTGTATAAGACAGTACATATTGTGAAAAGGTCCAAGTCTCATTATCTCTTCGGTACCAACATAATCAATATACCCAGTTAGTATTTTTATGAAACCATCCCTATTTGCCAACCACTGCTCATAATATGGTTTGTAAAGTTCGTCAATGTCAGATTCAATAACGCCCACTTTGCTCTGAATCCCCAATCCACGCAGCATATCAATTATCTCATTAAGTTGTAGAACTGGCATTAGTGAATAATTATTATTGGCGTACTTTAATTTTTTAACAATTCAAACTCGAGGCGTTTTCATTATATCGTTATGCCTGCGAGTTGGACATTTCCATTAACAGTCTAACCATTGTCCGAATTCCGAATCCCGTTGCTCCTTTCGGAATATAGCTTTTCTCAGAAGATCCTTCTTGGAACCAAGCCGTTCCAGCAATATCTAAGTGGACCCATGGAGTACTATCAACGAAATTTGAGAGAAAGACCGCAGCGGTTATAGCACCTGCGGATCTTCCTCCAATATTTTTCATGTCTGCAATAGAGCTTTTCATTTGTTCTTCATGTTCCTCGAAGATGGGGAGTTGCCACAATTTTTCACCTGATTGGTTCGCAGCATAAATTAATTTATCGACTAATCTCGGATCATTGCCTAATAATGCGGCCACGTTTGATCCTAGTGCAATGATGGAGGCGCCTGTTAGTGTTGCCATATCAATGATAGCGGCAGGTGAATATGTCTTAACTCCATATGACAACGCATCAGCCAAAATTATCCTACCTTCCGCATCAGTGTTTCCCACTTCCACAGTTTTTCCATTATACATCTTAATGATATCCCCCGGTCTATACGAAGATCCTGAAGGCATATTCTCCACTGCAGGTATGATGCCAACAACGTTGATCGGTAGGCAAAGCTCAGCTATTGCCTTAATTATTGCAATAACGTTACAGCCGCCGCATTTGTCAAATTTCATTTCATCCATCTTTTCTGATGGCTTAAGGGAAATTCCGCCAGTATCAAAAGTCACTGCCTTGCCTACGAGAAGGCAACGGACTTCTTTGTCTTTGGTTCCAAAGTATTCCATTGTGATTAACTTAGGAAGATGATTACTTCCTCCACCAACGGCAATGATTCCATTTAATTCACGAGATCTCAACTCATCATATTCAATCACACTCACATCAACGTTAGGAAGGTTTCCAGCTTCCGCCGCAAATCTTGCCAGATCTGATGGTGAACAGTCATTGGGGGGAAGATTTCCAAGGTCACGAGCGAAATTCACGGCATCGGAAATTATAGATGCTTGTCTCGCTATTTTTTCGAGTCCTTCGTTATCATCTGATGCAATGATAAAGGCATTTTCTACTTCGTTCTGATAATTTTTTATTTTATCTGTCTTATATTTATTGAAAGAATAGTCCGCTAATTTCAAACCTTCGACCAATGAAGACAAGAAGTCGTTACTCAATTCATTCATTAAAGCAAGTGAAAACTCTCTGCTTCCAAGTTCCTTTACTTTTTGAACGACTTTGCCAGCGAGCAATCTAGCTGATTCATGTGTAAAATCCTTTTTTTTGCCTAGGCCCACTAAAAAGATTTTCGTTACTGCTTTATGGTTATTTATATGCAAAAGACAGGCGTCACCAAAATTTCCTTTAAATTCTCCTTTTGAAATCACATCCTTCTTCAAGTTCTCCGCGTCGTTATTGAATTGGTCAAGTGTAAACGAATCTATATCATCTTTAAAAATGCCCATTGCAATAAATCGACTGTCCGAGTGGAACACGTCCTCTTGCGTAACTATTATTCCTACCATGATCAAACCCTCTAATGCACTTTATTTTAAAGTACCGAAGTCTATTTTGCAACCCATTGAACCTAATGTTATTACCCTTTCCTACATTCATTCACTAAGGATGTCCGTAATTCTCTATTTTGCCCTCTTCAATATACTCTTTGTTAGAGTAAATAAAATGAATCAACTAATGAAATATCATTGGAAAGTCTATCAAAAGACCTATTAAATGTCAATATATCACAACAGTATATCATTTAACAAAGATGAAAAATGTCAAAACCCAGTATAGATTCAAACGACATCCCCCCAGAACTAAAGCAGTTCCTGCAACGTGACACTTATTCACTGCTGATAAGGGGAAAATATGGGAGTGGAAAAACTGCACTTTCACTTACCATATTAAGGTCATTAAAAGCGACAGACAATTTTTTTTACATCTCAACGAGGACATCCCCGACGCAACTTTTTGACTATTATCCTTGGCTGTCCAAGTTTGTGAAGAAACAGGATAGTTTAAATCAATACGTAAATTCTGAGGAACATCCAGTTCATCCCTGTTTTGAGGATGCACGTCTAGACGAACCAGAATCACTTTTTGAAAGAATTACTAACCAATTAATGGACATCAAAAGCCCTATCATAATAATCGATAGTTGGGATGCAATAGCATCTTTAATGGACAAAGAATCACGCATTAACAATGAACGTGTGCTTCAGACTTGGAGAGAAAGGGCAGGAGCAAGAATAATTTTTATTACCGAGGGTGTCCAAGACTCTGGCTTAGATTATATTGCTGATGGCGTAGTGGAACTAAGTAACGATATTTCGGATATTACAGCAATCAGAAAGCTAACAATCACAAAGCTAAGGGGCGTCCCTATAGAAAAAACTACTTATCTTTTCTCCCTAAAGGGAGGCGTGTTTAAGTGCTTTAGTAAATATTTGCCATTGGAATATAATAGTCTTATTCATAATCTAGCCAATCGATTAAGTGCCCACATAGTATTCAGAGGAAGTAACATTTCTATGCAAAGTGGCTTTACAGATCTGGATCGGGCACTAGGTGGGGGGTATCGAGAAGGTAGTATTGTGATAGTAAAAGCGGATAAAATTCTGTCACATATATTGCCATTGTTATTTCTGGAAAGAACAATTAAAGAGTTTATGTACAAGGACGGTGAAATAGTCGTGAGTGGATCTTCGATTCTATATTCGCTAAATCAAATAATTAATGTTCCGATAAACAGGACTGCAGGAAAGAGCTCTAGGTTCCTACATTTCAAATTCGAATCGCAAAAACTCAAAGGGAATGAAAGAGACCTCCAAAACAATGCTGCATGTACTGAGCTTACCTCTTTGTTAGACCTTCAAAAATTTAAGAAAAAAAATAAGACCCTTAATTTGATGGGATTGGATACACTTCAAAACACGATGACCAAGGAGGGCATGAATCTTTATGATGTTTCGAGATTGCTGAAGATTAATTTCACGCTGTCCTTCATCATCGTAAATAGCGATGACGATATCCAACGGTACAAGTCTATTTGCGATATATACCTTAAGTTTGTAGTAATTAGTGGTACCCTGATTCTAAAATGTGTACTGCCGTCACTGGGTGCATTTGGGGTTAAGCTTTCCGATAGTCAACGGCTACAACTGCTCTGGTCTTTATAATCAAGTACTAAGTTTGTAGTACTCTTCTGTGTAATTCTCTTCCAAACCGACTGGCAATAATTCCTTCATCTGATCATAATATGACAAGAACGTGTTACCTTTGTGAGTAATTTTGTAGACCATCTTTGTGCCATTGTACACTTCTTGTATGAGGCCGCTTTGTAACAGAGAATCAAGATATATCTTACACTGATCGTTACTTAACATTGCTTTATACATTATTTTTGTCCGTGTTTCCTCTCTATTAGCAGATTTCAAGATGGCCGCTATAACCTCATATCTACTTCTATTCTTCATATTCGGAAAATTGAATGATAACATCCCTTTTAATGGGAGTGAAACTATCAGATAGAAACATTAATCTCAAAAAACAAAGTATTCATCCAATGACCTCTTCTTGTAGATATTTTAACAGTATGAAAGCTACGAAGGAAATAGATTTTAAAATTGTTACTATGTGGTAAAAAATCCATTTCAATGGAGTAGGACGAACTAGATTGACCGCAAAATTAAACCCAATCGAAGAATTCATTGCAAATATCATCTATATCAATAGACTTACTGAGTGTTATACATCTGTTTGATAAATTTTGTTCAATCTACTCTTTAGAAGTAAGAACAAATTTTCGTAATAACTATTCTAAGGGCAATTCTTAGAATTTAAGACACAATCAGTCCCAACAGGTTTAATCATTTGAAACCGAACGTTACCTTTGGGAAGCTTTCCAATTTCCTGCATATATTTTATTTGCTTCTTAAAATCCACAAAGTGATCATCACATAAAGTTGCTATCATGTATTCTTCACCATCTGTCGCAACCGATATTATACAAGTAGAAGTTAGTCCACATTGCCTACCTTCAATGATAATTGAGCAATTAGGTGGAATCATACAAGATTCAAGATGTTCACGTATTATAAGAATTATATGCATTTAGCATCAGAAGCGGTCAATAATAAAATGAAACTGAGTTCCTTTTGCCTCTATTTCGTTCTTTTGAATGAACTTCGATTTACATCTATGAATCAGTACAAATTCCGTTTCGAAGAGTTTGACTTGATGGAGTACTCCTTACAAAAAAGTTTTCATACCATCACCTTAAAAGATGGATTTTTTTTAACAAGTCCTTTAACGCGACAACTACAAGTGTTATTTGAATGGGAGGCTGTGATGGTCAAAATGCAGATTAGGCTCTTGTCTCCTCGCTCCTTAGGACACAGTTTATATATCACTGTAGGATACAATTTCAAGAAAATTAAGATATTAAAGGTTTTACGATACTATAATCAGAAAAACTAACATAGTAACCTTCAAAACTAGAAATTTCTGATTTCTAGAAAAACTATGGATAATAGAAGTACTGATCATCTCCGTCTAAATGGAAATAAGGGTGGATAAGTCTCTTCAAGCTGAAACTAGTGCTGCTAATTCCAACTCTGCCAAAACTAACGATGCATTGTGGTGCGGTCAATGCAACAATGATACGTTAATCTTTGATATGTTGTCTAGCGAATACGTTTGCAGCACTTGTGGCTGTGTATCCACTGAGCGACTTTACAATGGTGAAGACAACTCATATTCTTCTAGAACAGGATACAGCGATAGATCACGGACGGGGATGCCAGAATCCCTTGCTATACATCACAAGGGACTTTCAACTTTGATAGGCATGAATGATACTGATGCTCGAGGAAAGGTACTTGATCCTATTCAGAGAGTGAGCATTCAAAGATTGAGGACCTGGAACAATCGTTCACAACTCAATGATTCAATTTCCAGAAACTTGGAAAAGGCATTGAAATTCCTAAACAATTTTGGTGACAAATTATATCTTAGTCAAGCAGTTATGGAAAGTGCAGCATACATTTACAGAAAGGCCGCTGTTAAAAAGCTAGCAAAAGGAAGATCAACCTTAGGTTTAGTCGGGGCGGCGATATACGCGGCTTGTAGGGAAACTGCGACCCCAAAAACAGTCTCCGATATAGCATCAGTTTGTAATCTAACTAGCAAAGATGTCATGTCTCATTACAAATTAATATTGCGGGAACTCTCGTTGCAAATTCCGGTACTTCATGGCACTGATTATGTAACGCTCATAGCCAATCGATTGAGGCTTTCTGAAAAAACAAAAAGAGACGCTCTGAGAATATACTCGCTTGTGCAAGACAATGGAATCTCTATTGGAAAGAACCCAAGAGCTCTTGCAGGAGCTGTAATATATCTTGCATCCCAAAATTGTAATGAGTTTCTCAGACAGGTGGAAATATGCCAAGTTGCAGATATCTCTACGGTTTCTTTAAGAAAAAGATGCAAAGAAATCAAGTCAGCTGTGAATATTTAACGCGTTTGCGCTCAGCTAGCAGTTATTTGTTCTATTATAGAACCATTTCGCACCGAGGAAAACGGCAGATATCTAATGGTGATCTCATTTCATCATAGGAATCCATCTTTTAGTTTAAAAACCCCAATCTAGGGCATTAATTCACTCAAATATCGTTCTGTCATGACATGTCTACGGTGCTTGCAAATCAATAAATATGAACTAAATAAGAATGAAAAATAATTACATTGGGAACGGCTTATTATGGATCCTCTTGATAAAGCTATTTTGGTATCAATTTATTCTTCAGGATTTGATTCAGGGATAACACCTTATGACTATTTTAAAAGCAGAACAGTTGTTCCCGAAGATCTCTTCAACTCTCGATTGAAGAAACTGAACAAACTAGGATTTGTTGATCTTACGGATCCTGTTTCATTATCATTTCTTGGCAGAGGTTCAATTAAGGTTGTGTTAGTAGGTGGCGTCTTTGATATCTTGCATCCTGGTCATATCCAAACTTTGAAGGCTGCCAAGTCTTATGGAGATGTTTTAGTAGCAGTTATAGCCCGAACTTCCACAGCTAGGAAAATCAACAGTTCCCGAGTAATATATCATGACGAAGTCCTTCGAAAGGAATTAGTATCATCAATAAAATTCGTAGATGTTGCCCTGATAGGATTTGAAAGTTCGCTTTATCGAACAGTTGAATACGTAAAGCCTGATATAATCGCACTGGGTTATGATCAGGCACACGGCGAGAAAGAGATAGCAATGAACTGTCGAAAGCGTGGTATCGATGTTCAGGTAATAAGATTGAATACGCCTATTCCTAAAATAAAAAGCACTTCTATAAAAGAAGAACTAGGTACATCCATATATGATATCTAGGATGAGGAAATCAGTCTTTAACTCTAACAAGAATCTTGATTCCATCTCCATTCGCTAATCTGAGTATGCCTTTTAGATATTCAGGCGCAATCATTTCTACCATACTCTTGTCGTAGTGTGTCCTTTCAAGCAGCAAGAGGTGAGCTTGAATGGCACTGTTGTCGTTGATGATTGCTGGGAAGCATTTTACCCATCCATATGTCCGTTTTATATCGCTAAATCCTTTTATGAAAATATATGGCATATATTCAATTTTCTCTCGGTTCCTTATTGAAGGATTACCTGAAATCTTAACATTCAGTGTACCCGGATAGGGAATATAACCTAATTTGGTTCTAAATTGTTTTCGATAACCCTCAAGTGCCATGTAATATCCTCCTTCGCCCACACCGGAGACGATAGTTCCTTCTATCATCATTGATTTTGTTGAAAAATCAACAGCTGTCATCAGCATAGAGGAAACGTCTTTAACTGCCATTAGCCCCTCATCGGTAACATGAATTCTATATCCATGACCCTTCTTGACGCGTTCGATAAAATTTAGGTTTTCAAGATCTAAGATTATTTTTGATGCTGCCTGCTGTGACTTATTAATCTCAGTAGCAATACTTGTGCTCGTAGCTTCTATAAATTCCCTGCCAGCTCCCATAGTCAATAATTTGGCAAGAGTGACAATATATTCTAGTTTGATATGCCGCATTTCATTTTTAATTACCTACACCCATTTGGCTGAATGTAATAATGTTAATGTCGGTGGATTTCTTTAATTCTCCAGTTCTGTGTCCAACAATGTACTCGATTCCAACCTTATCTGCAGCATCGATTAAGCGTTGAGTTATGATGCCATCCATTACTAGTATTTTCCCACCCTCTGCAGTGTCAAGCTTCTTAACTATATCAGAGACAGGTATTTTCAATAGTGTTTTCATAGAATTGTCTAATACTACAGCTTCCAAGGTTTCGTTGATCTGCGGAAATACCTCTTTCACTGTTGACAAAATTTCAGGGTTATTTTCGATCAACTGCTTAGTTTTTTCGTCATGATTGTGAGGGCGTCGATATTCGCTATCACGAGGCTCATATTTCGATTGTTGTTTTCTATCAGATTTCGGATATTGATGATGTACGGTTACTTGTTGATCCTGGGCTGGTTCTGCTATTTCTTTGAGTATTTCTGAAATCTCTAAGGGAGTGCATTCTTCTACCTCCTTCCCAGGAGGCGCTCTGAGTACCTTGTGGATATTAACAAGCCCGTGTAATTCTTTCAGAATGAGGTCAGCTGCCCTGTCCCCATCTAAGAATGCGATGACTTTCTTACCTGAGGTTAGTTTGGTAACACTTTCGTCGATCTTGGCTCCCTCAATGGCAATTGCATTGTCAAAGCCTGCACGTAGCAGATTTATTACGTCCGCCCTACCTTCAACCAAAATTATAAGCGGTGATTCAAACACTCCAGTACCACAGGCGAGTTGGGCGTTACCAAACGTTGTTAGTTTACCGGGCTTACTAGCATCATACACGTCTCTCAACATTTCTTCTCCTTCACTAATTGTTTTTGTTGCCCACTCTTGAACTATTTTTTTTGCTCGGTCAACGATGATTTTTTTCTTTATAGCTCTAATATCGTCAATTCCTACCAGTGAAAATTTAGCCTGAAACGGCCCAACCTTGTCTATGCTTTCGATTGCTGCAGCGATTAATGCCGCTGTTGAGATATCCGTACTCATCGGGATCAATGCGTCACCTTTTGCCATGTTCGACTTGCTATCAACATTCACTTCGATCCTCCCAACTTTCGATACTTTTTGTAGCTCATTGAGATTCATTTCTGGACCCAATAAACCTTCAGTTTGACCAAAAATTGCGCCAATAATGTCTGCCTTTTCTACAAGTCCATCGACTTCAAATTTTAACTTAACATGATACTTAACTATACCAGTATTAGGCACTTTCTAACCCTCAAATTGAATAATACGAAGCTTAAGTGCGTTTGGTTGAATATAAGTGCTTTGAAATACGTATGTGAATCGCCAATTGTCATAACTTTGGAGATATGACAAAGTTCCATCCACCGGACGCTAGATATTCCATCTGACTTGAGACCGTCTTATTTATATTCGACAGCTGATGCATCGTGACGTGCGCTGATCGAGTACTGTCCAGGTCCAAATTGATTTTTAAAAATTTTAATTTCAAGATTATGTTACCATTAACAAAAACAAAGTTTAACTACTTCCCAATCGCACTTTAGATTTAGAAAAACTTTTTCAAGAGCGGTTTGTTTTATTCAAATATGATCTCATTACGGTTAAGCCCCCGCTTGTGTAGTGTTTATCGTCGCTCGACGAGTTTTTAATAGTACCTTAATGGATCAAGTTAGCAATCTTAGAGATATCTGTCGACGGAAGGGTTGATGCCACTGAGATGAAATATATTTGGTGTAAAGCATGTTGGATGTCTAAGAAAATATGACAAACGGAGGATTGAAGCTCAATGACTCGAAGGCGGAATCAAATAGAACTAGTACGTTAGCGTTATTAGTACACTAGCTAGTTCAGGCATAATCTACTAGTGAATACTTTGGTTAATTAGCCACTGGCAGAATAACACTACATAAACGTAAACTTAACTTCAACTTTCACACATGGAGCTGAGGACAATATGATATGTGTAATAACATGATAGCGTACAGATAATGTCTTCCAAGATCGATTCGTATCTAAGAATTCGTTTGATATCCCTACCACTTCCACCTCAGAGATAAATGGATTCAATTTTTGTCAAACATTCAAGGTCCATTGATTAACTTCAAAAAACCCTCTATGACTCGGATTTCATTTCGTGAACAGAAGCGCAACCGGCAAATATGCCCTGATACAGTGTCGGCTATCAGATCGATGATGTATCTAATCTAAATAGCTTGTATAACGTAAGAAAAGATTAATTATGCGAATTTCGACTCTCCTATCATTAACGATGAGTGACTGGGACCTCTTGACTCCTGGGATTGGACTAACTTCCATAGGTATTGTGGGGGTAGGGATTTCACTTTCTGGTATAGCTAAAACTTTCATGGATGGGATGCATGCGGTCTCACTGCTTACCTTATATATAGGAATGATTCTGCTTGTTTCAGGATTATTTAAGGACGGATTTCCTTCATCGGGGAAAGCGAAGTCAGCAACGTTCATCACACTTGGATTTCTCGTAACATTCGGATTTGCCGGAGCGATA
>JAKEIK010000231.1 GCA_022545895.1 Nitrososphaeraceae archaeon
AAGCAGAAGAGTTTCTTAATGAAGTAAAACTTTTGGTAGAAAAAGGAGGAGTTAAAACAAGTGTAGATGTTGTTATTAGCAAGTCCTCGGCCGCTGAAGGAATTATTGATTTTGCTAAAGAAGCTGACGCAGATCTCATAATAATTGGAACAAAAGGTTTGACGGGAGTTGAAAGATTTCTTATGGGAGGAGTTGCCACCTCGGTGATACGACATGCTCACTGCCCAGTATTGGCAGTGAGATGAAGATTAATGGAATCATGCGATCTCGCAATTTGAAAAATAAACAGAAAATGTATAGAAATTAAATCCAAAATATAATTTTCTATCATATTCCAAAAATACCATGTCAGCTCCTTCACACAAACTTATGATTTCTCAACATATGTAACTTGAAGGATGGTTCGTTTTCGAAAGACTCATCGCAAACAATGCACAAATAGGTAGTTTTCTTATCATGTAAAGCTTCTGCATGTTCAATAAGCCCAAATCTGTCTTTGAATGTTTCTCCACATGCTCCGCAGCCAAATTTTTTCAACACAAACCGTTACTGCTTTTCGTATTTAAGAGTTGATGAGACTTTGGTACCTGGATCTTTTACGAATGAATTGTATTAAATGTAAACTTCTAAAGCACTCATCGTAATAATATAAAACTGGCATACGTACCAAATTGCCGAAAATTTTAATCCGTGCGTAATGGCACAGATATTTTATACGCTCTCTGCATCTCTGCAAAATGAAAAATTATTACTAAATTAGGCGATTCTGTCTTTAATCTACTTATATTCAAAGCTCCCAAACATCGTTTAACAGTTCTCGCCTAAGCTTCAAGAATATATAGTCTCTTATATTGCAGTTATCTTTGTTATAACTAAACTTATAAGTTAAGTTCCCAAAGTTATACAATGGAATGTCCTCATTGTAGGGCCAAATTTGAACCGAATATGCGATATTACCCGATCGGATTGAATAGGCACGGAGAATATGGGTACGTGTTATGGCAATCCTGCAATAATTGTGGCAAGTTTATTCTTTGTCTAAAGGAAACAAAGAGTCTTTCAGAACGTCCCTATGAAATAGACGGTTCTCATCTGCTGTTGCAGAAAGAGACAGAAAAGCAGCATAGAGAACCGGCAAAAGAAGGAGAAATTAACAAAAAACCAAAGAAGGGACGACTAAAAGGGAAAAACTAGAGATTGAACTATCGGATAATTTTACTCACAGCAATGCTTCAGGCATCGTATACGTTAGGCGTAACCAAGTTTTTTGAATCATGATAATTATTAGTTGAATATACAGTTTAATCAATGTGATATAAGTCCATAATGGAGATGAGGTATGAAACTCATCTAATGCAATCAGTGACGGAATATGAAATTTTTATTTTCGACTCTTAACAAGGGAACTTTGTAAATTGTAAACCTCCTCTTAGAGTTAATGCTGGCCTTTAGTTTGACATCTTTCTCCAACCATAAGGAATTCGGCATATATTCGATACTATAGTGTCAACGTTCTCAGTACTAGCTACCATTAGCATATAACTCTCCTTCTTTCTGACTACATGATATATGCGAAAAGATGAAAAGGAATCTGAAAAGCAAAGACAGGCTGCTCAATTCTACGCTCTTCTTAAATCAATTATGGATGAATTATTGAATTATACTAAAAGCAGACATATCAAGATTCCAGACGCATCGTTCGGACTTATCTATGACCAAAGAGATTCCATTCTGTTTAGCGGTAGCGATTCAAAAACAGGAAAGAAGATTTTCCTTTACAATGTAAGATTAATTGGAAAATCTTTCGAAGAGAGAAAAGAACAGATGTTAATAGACAAAACTCCGGAGACTTTTTTGAACTGGATAGCAGACCTTTGTTCTACATACTTATCCTCTTTAGTATATGATTATGTCGTTAAGGAGCAACACCGCGGTGAAGGGACATCGGAAAGAACTGTTAGGCAAATTGTTAGAGGGTTTATGAACAAACTAATGAATGATCCGGAGTTGAAACATGTGCTAGACACTATCAGGACCAAACCTGTAGATTCGTAAAGGGATATTGTATATCATTCTTTCAATATATGATGAAAGCTTTTCACTGTCCATCACTTCACGCTACTACCGGCGTTGTATTGCCATCCCCTATATTGAGCCAGCAATTCATTTCAAAAACATGTCAACTATATAGATTATTTAGACAGGGATTTTATATTATAAGGTACATTATACAATACATGGAAACTAGTATGCGCTGTCAACTATGTGAAAAGAAGACACATGAACTAAATTACTGGTTCGATAAGATGGTTTGTATCAATTGTTACGACTTAAGTAGAACCAGATCAGATGTTATACTGGAAGCATCTGCTAACTAACAATTTTTCTTCCTTCTATGTTTTAATTCAAACTAACGTTACTTTCGCAGAATTCAGGAATCCATAGAAATATCGCCTTCATACTCGAGCCTATATGTTTCTGTTTTACATATTGGTATCAAATCCATTTCATTACTATCACATGTTGGACATTTTTAACTAGACTTGTCATCACCCAACAAATACAAGGCACTCCAAAGGCAAGAATAACAAATCCAGAATCTATACTCATGATGACATTTAAACCATCATCGTCTCAATTATACTTTAACTTAGACAATCGTTTCCTGATGTTTATTGATTTTTGTTTGTTTGCTCCTGATTTTAATAACTACAAGAGGCAATCTCAAAATAGAGACGAGGTTAACTTCATAAAATAAAGGGATTTGAAAATTTAAATTGAAAACTAATTTGAAAGTAAACTGCATTTTTGTCGCGTCTTACCGAACCGCCAAATATACTATTTATCTAGCACTAACAGTAATTAAACTCTAGTTATGATACAAGGGAGCGTGGGCTCAGGGA
>JAKEIK010000232.1 GCA_022545895.1 Nitrososphaeraceae archaeon
AATTTTACTTTTATCAAATCGTTTTCTTTATCATCGGAAGTAGTTGTCATGCTTATGCTATCCCCCTATTGTGTGCATCAAATTTAGTGTAGGTTTTAGACTTTTAGTTTTTATCATCTTAATTATACCTTCAGGTTTGTTACTCATACTATCTACAATGTAGCGTTCAATAACTTCATCTGTTGCTCCACTTCGCATAATCCCTTTCAAATCGCGGCCTGGATTTTCAAAAAGACAAGTGAGAAGTCTACCATCTGAGGTTATTCTTGCTCGATCACAATTACCGCAAAATGGTTCTGTAATTGAAGGGATAAACCCCAGGATACCTTTGCCGTCTATAAAGGAATAAAGCATTGCGGGCTCTGGTTGATTATCGATATTATGAAGCTTGACAATTTCTCCCAAATTCAAGTTAATTCTTTCGATCATCTCTTTCTTACTAAAAACGAGATCGTGTTTCCAAATCCCAGTACCATCAAGAGGCATAAATTCTATAAACCGTACTGTAAAGCCATTATCTCTTGCGAACAAGGCAAAATCAACGATTTCATCATCATTCCATCCCCTAATGACGACGGTGTTTAGCTTTACGTCCAGTCCTGCATCATTAGCATTATGTATAGAACTAATGACTTTATTTACTCCTTTCACTCCGGTCATCATTTTGAATCTATCTTCCTTGAATGAATCTAGACTGACATTCACGCTTGAAAGTCCCGCAGATGACAGCTGCTTTACTTGGTCAGCAAGTAATAGCCCATTGGTGGTAAGGCCTATACCTTTGATTCCGGGGATCATTGAAATAGAATTAATCAAATTTTCTAATGATGGTCTTACTAGAGGCTCACCTCCAGTTATTCGTATTTTTTCAATTCCTAAATCGGCAAAAATTGACGCGAGCCTAACTATTTCGTTAAAAGAGAGAACTTGACTATCGTCTAGCCAATCCGCATTGTTCGTTGGCATGCAATAGATACATCTCATATTACATCTATCTGTCACCGAGATCCTTAACTTTTTGGCAATTCTACCGTATTTATCGACGAGCTTGCTAGCCACGTAACTTGTCTCCCTTTAACAGGTCAACTTCGCCACTCACACTATCACTTTTTAGTTTGATCCAATTGCTCTATGAAATGAGATCTCCATCCAACTGGTAAATCCTTAACCTTTATTGCGCGCTCCATGGTCTGCACGTCATCTTTATCGACCGTATATATGCGTACAACATCCTTCACAGTCACATTGTTGTCATCTCTTCTAATAAGTTCGATCACATCCCCTGCACCTACTTCACCTTCTTGTAACACCTTGAAATAAATCCCTGTAAGACCGCTGGCCAAAAACCTTTTAATTATGTCCATTCTGCCAAATTTTACTCCAAGTTTATAGCACGGCATCCTCGGTTGAGTTGCTATAACTATTGCTGTTCCAATCCGGAACTGATCACCTATGTTAACATTATCTTCAAACAGTCCTTCAGTAGTAAAATTTTCTCCAAACATACCGCAAGACAAATACATATCAGGCAGTTCCTTTTGCCAGAACCTATAATGTTCTTCTGGATAGGAATATACGGCTTTGTCCACGCCGCCATGTACTGTTAAGTCAGCCTGCTTATCTCCATCAAGATTCAATTTCCTTAGTTTTGTCCGATGATGTATTGGTTCCTTGAATATTCCTGTGGTAACCATTTCACCTCTGAAGGTGACCTGACGTGGAAGTCCCACATTGAGAGATATCAGTTTCATCAGCACAATAGAATACTCTTCGCCTTAAATAAACATTGTATGACAAGTTTGCTACCAAATATTTAAGCATAGCATACAATAGGCTAGGGAATTAGAGTTGAATAGGAAGCATTGGGAAAATAATATAGAAAAAGAAATTGCAAGTAAAATTTATGATCTTTTCATTATTGCCAACCATAATTTCGGATGAATATTAAGAGAACAACATAGCAGGTATTTAGGCCTAGAACTTGGACTGAAATCGCCTATGGAAGAATCGTGGAAAATGAATTCCTCCAAAGGGCACTGCAAAAAGTCAGGACTATCATCTCATGAGAGACATTGGCATTCTGCATAGAATCTGACTGCCGTATTCTTCCCATGCTAAACCCATTCGTGGCTTGGCAGAAATTCATTCTGTCGTTTCCGATGAGGAAGAGCCGCTTTCCTCTGTTTTTCCTTTTGCTGCCTTCTTTGTGTTCTCCAGATATGCAACAGTCATTGCAAGGTTTCCAAAACCCATTGAATTTAGACTTTCAGAGGGAATCATAACTATAGTATTTCCTTGAACCTTAATTGATTCGTAAAGCATATTGGATTGTCTTAACGCATATGCCACTGGATTATCAGCATATACTTTTGATGCCTCTTGGAATTTTTTTGCTACAAGGACTTCAGATTCACCATAAGTTATTCTTGCATTCTTTTCACGCTCCGCTTGGGCCTGCATCGACATTGCTGCCTCCAACTCCTGGGGAATGATAACTTGACGAACCTCAACTCCTGTTACCTCAATACCCCAGCTGCCAGCTTCCTGTGAAATTATTGACTTTACATGTTGATTTATTTCTTCTCTTTTCGAAAGTATGTCTTGAAATACAGAAGAGCCTATATTATTACGCAGAGTTGTTTGGGAAACCTGCTTTATCATTTCGTTAAAGTTCTCGACATTTAGTATAGCATCTTTTGCTCTATCTTCAATTATTTTGTACCTCAAAATCGCATCTATCGTTACGGGTACGTTATCTTTTGTGAGCATTCTTTCTGCTTTAAACTCCCTTACTTTTTCTCTAATATCAACAACCAAAACAATTTCAATAAAAGGGAATCTGGTACGCATTCCAGGACCAACCTGTCTATTATATTTTCCAAGTCTAAGAATGATTGATCTTTCATATTGTTTTATTATGAATAGAAAGGAAGCTATTATAGAAATTATCCCCAAGATTGTGAAGATTATCGAGACTGCCATATTTTCTAGTGAAGAACCTATTATGATTCCAATAACTACAGCTATTATTCCCAACACAAACAATCCGCCAGAACCTCTTTGGTTAACTATCCTGTCAAATGAGCTAAAGGTTGATTGTGTACTCGCCGCTTTTCACTGATATTGTGTTGTAATCTTCTTGTATATTGGTTTATTTGTTGATCTTAAAGACATTTTCAGGTTATTTGTCCGGCAAAGTTGGTATTATGGACATCATTCGTTAATACGATGATGTCATAATATTATAGTAGTAGATCCATAATATGACTAATACCCCTAGTTATGTTAGAAGTTATGAGGGAAAGTCTTTGTTAGAAGGTGTCATGGATATTCTGACATTAATGGACAAAGGACATATGCCAAAAAAAATGCAATGTCCCACTGGATCTGAGATGGTGCCTCTTGTTGAAGCCTCTACACATATTCTAAGACCAGGGATCGCTAGGCAAAGTAAATTCGAGTGCTTTTGCTTTGAATGTGGAAGGTACAATGAAGAAAGAAAAATGGTGGTCTTAATTGCAGATTGGTTCGGAATATGCAAGTTATGTATTAGACAAGAATCTACACTTTACAATTAATTATTTTCTTACTTGTTTTCCATATAAAGGCCCAGACAGAATAAATTAGTTAATGTTCGAATTGGTTCGTTGCTTACAACCTGCTCAAAGAATGAAAACACTGTAATAGCTAATTTCTGTAGTGAAAATTGGCGATGTCTGGAGAGGAACACAGAGACCTTGTGATATGCGGTATCTGTCTTTGGTCTGCCTCGCTTTTGAGAGGGTCAAAGGGATTTACGAAATGTCCTATGTGTGGAAAGGAGACAATTGAAGTTATACCAGTCAATGATCATGAAACGTACACTTTGCGTATGAAGGAAAAAGGAATAGAAGTAGAATTTGATGTTGAAAGGAGGTAAGTCATTTCCTCGCATTCATAACGAATGTCTGTTAGCACTTGGTTTGTATATTAATTATATTGTTGCTATGTAATTCTTGATCTTTGAAAGAATATTTGGGTAAACTGCTGTTGATTCCATTGAAACGCATAGATACATATCTTGCTTTCCAACAAGTCTAAATATTCCGACTCCAACTCTCTCAAAGTAATTGAACTCGTAATTAAGTTTACCCAGTGCTAATTCTAATTTCTTTTTTGCCACGAATGATTCGATAAACGTTGGAACCTGTTTGGGTTTACCATGGTCCAGGGTGCTTGACTTAACCAAAGGTGTTAACAAATTTTCTCTAAATTTGCAAACCAAGAGTTTGCCTTCCCTGTCTAGTATTCCGGCAAATCTAATCCGCCTGTCTAGTGAAAGAACTTGAGAACATAGATCATGATATAATCCATCGCTCTTCAAATCACTCTCTACTCTAGATATCTTACCATTCTTATATTATGCGTTACCTCGTCACCAAATGTCTAGAAGTTAAAATCTTCTCATTCAAATAAATTGAGATCATATTCGTTAAGATGGGCTTACACCTTCCTTTGAAATCAGGTCATACTTGCGTCTTGGGGAGATTGTTGGTTTAGTGGTCATGTCTTCGACTTTAGGATAAAGTCCTCTTAAGGTTTAGATTATAAATTGATAAACTCGATATGTCTATCAGTGGTATCAAATATGGCTGCGGTGGCCTTATAGCCAAGAAACCAACCATTTGCTGTGCCTGGATTGATAACCATGGTTTTTCCAAAAGTTGTACTTAATGTTCTGTGCGTATGTCCGCAAATAAAAACATCATACTTGGCAGATTTGATCAAGAGCTCCTTCTTGTTGAAATTAGTACCATGATAAACCGCAAAATTCAAACCATCATATTGTGATTCAAAAATTTCGCCTTTCAATTCCCCGCCTATCTTGTTAAAGGCTGATGTTAGTCCTGGAACGTCTGTATCATTATTTCCTATTATTCCAATGAGTTTGACACCCATAAACGATTCAACTGAAATTGGACTTACGTAGTCACCAGCATGAATGACAATATCTGCCCTTCTTTCATTAAATTCTCTGGTAGCTTTCAGTATGTTGTCGATATTGTCATGAGTATCAGATATTAACGCGATTCTCATGCTCGATTAATAATAGTTCATATCAAATTTAATTATTATTATATCTTAGCTTGTCTTATACGAACCCTTTTTGAAGAATCAGGAGTAAAACTTGGACAGGAACTTTTGTTAAGAGCGAAGCTCAAGTTTCTGTTTATTCCCAAATCAATTCCTGCACATTATCATCTCCTCTGGGTATATCTTGCACACTCCCAAACAGCTAAAATCCTTCAAGCAAAATCTTATCAGTTTAGAGGCAATTTCCTAACAACCTGTGATTACTCCCAATATTTACTAAATGATAAACCCTTCATAGTTCCTCCATAATTTACTTTACCGATATGATTTAAGAATATCATCTTTCAACAAATATCGAGCTTGTTATCGATACTCTTCTAGTTACTACCAATGTAAGAGCGACAGCTACAATAGAGATTAAGGCACCGGTTAGAAATATCAAATTATAAGCTTCTCCAGATGGATATGAGCCAACCACAGCGTCAACATTGAACCGATATTGCTCCATGAACATTCCTGAAATTGCTGGCCCAATTGACATTCCGACGAGAAACAAAAGAGTTGTGATTCCAATTGATATTCCACTGAATTGTTTTGGAACAAAGAGAGTTGAAATATTGAAGGCGCCTACTTCTGTGAAAGATATCCCGATAGCAATAATGATAAGATTAATCGTTATCGATAATTCTGAAGAATGGAACAAGAACAGACTGAAGAAACCTATGGAAGAGATCACACTTCCAATAATTGTCGGTTTTACATTGCCGAGCTTTGAGATCAAAAATCCTGAAATAATAGCTACCAAGAATAGTATCAACATAAAAGGCAGTTGAACTTGAATTATGTTTATAGAATTTCCTCCGAAACCAAATGGTGTGGGACTCTTTATCATTATCGCTATTGTTTGATAAGTCATAAAAAGTGTGCACCCAAGACACATCAAGAGAATATTTGCGGGTAAGATGATTCTGTCTTTTAAGAGTTTTAGATCAATTAAAGGTGACATTGATTTCCTTTCAATTAATATGAAACAGAAAAGTGAGGCTAAAGAAATGATTGAAAGAAATGTTATCAAATACAAACTTTGTTTTATGGATTCTAGAAATGTAATAGCTAACAGAAACGATGTTATGGTACTTGTAAGGGCTAATGCGCCTTTCAAATCTAGAGCAGGATAGGATTTGGAGATTCCATCATTATTGGGGAGAGTAGATGCTTCTACAGGGATACCTTTTTCATCATGAATCAGCTTGCGGATGATGATTATTATCATTATGGATAGCGGTACTACTGATAGAAACGTAGCCCTCCAATCAAAGGCCTCTATTATAGTCCCACCAGCAGCGAGGCCTATGACTGCTCCACCTGAGAAGACAGCAGCGATGATTCCCTGAGCCGTTGCCAGCCTTCTTTTAGGAAATTCATCTAGAATCATGCTAAACGCTATTGAAAACATGGATATGCCAATTCCTTGTATGATTCGGGCCAAAATGAGAATTGTGAAGCTGGAAGATAAACCACCGAAGGAAAGACCAATGGTGTAAATTACCATCAAAATAAGCAATACCTTTTTTCTCCCATAGATGTCAGACAATTTTCCTGCTATCGGCGTCATAACTGCACCTGCTATAAGGTACGACGTCAGTATCCAAGAAGACAAAGAATATGATATATCAAACTCATGTATTAAATCAGGTATAGCTGGTATAATCATTGTTTCTCCATAAGTGGTAACAAGACCAACTGAACCTAAAATTCCCAGGATAATCCATGCCCTTCTGGGAATTGCCTCTGGTCGTTCCTCATCGACCCCTTCATTCATCTAGAACCTTACAAAAATTTCTCATATATGATGGTTAGCAATCTTTTCTGGAATAAAAATCATGTATTCAGCGAATAAATTCTAATACCAGTGAGACTGGGATATGAAATCTTTTTGTTGTATATCGCATCATATGTTTTCTCCTAATAACTTTTGTAACTCAATAATTCTGTTTTAAAAGTAGGATTTGATTAACCTGATGCCAATTGCAGGTCTTTAACTATGGCACCATCAAAAAAAAGAATAATAAGGTTATTTATTTTTCCAGAAACTATCTTTAACTTTTTCTACCGAAGCCATCATCTCATTCTTAACTTTTTCTACCGAAGCCATCATCTCATTCTTAACTTTTTCTGCTGAAGCCATCATCTCATTCTTTGCATTTTCAATAGCCGTATTTACTTCATTATTGAGTGTTCCCCCCATCAAATTGAAATATCTAGTCATCGCCGCTGTCATTTCTATATTCTGCTTCATTTGGTTTGAGGCCATCTCTATATTTTGTTTCATTTGATTGTATGCCATTTCGAAATTTTGTTTCATTTGATTTGAGGCTAATTCCATATTTTCTCTAATTTGTTTGGCTAAAGCATTCTTATCTTCGCTCATGAATTCTTATCAAAAGAATTGTATTTAAGAGATGCTTTTTCGGATGATACAGGCGGCTAATTAATTTGTTCTTGGGCAGTGCTACTCGGACCCAGAACAAAACAGTCATATGTGAATAGCATGTTTCTTTCTAAAAATTGAAATCTGTTAAAGAATGTTTCACGCTTTACCGTGTTTTTTTGATTTTTGTCATTGCCTTAATGGCACTCGCTTTAACATCAAGTAATCCCCATTTACAAAAAAATTCTGCCTCTGCTATCGAAACGGTCAAAGAGCAGTCAACTAGCAAGGTGCGCAATTTAACTGATTTTAATTTCGCTGTTGCTGGAGATTTTGGATGTGGGCCCAAGGCTAATCAAACTGTAAGCAACATGGCTGCAAAGAAACCTGAACTTGTCATAGCACTAGGAGACCTTTCATACCAGAAAGATGCTGGTTGTTGGTACAATGCCGTGGCTCCCCTAGATTCGCAGGGAATACTTAAGATTGCAATTGGAGAACACGACGTTGATGAAAACCTTACCAAGTACAAGGACTACTTACAACACTTTAATCTCACAAATCCGTATTATTCGTTTGACTACCAGAATGTTCATTTCCTAGCTATGGCCACAGCAAAGAACTCAGTAGTTCCTTATAACAGTACCTCAAAACAGTTCGAATTTGTGAAGGATGACCTGACAGCGGCCCACAAGAACAAGAATATTAATTGGATTATTGTATACACCTTTAGACCGTTTTATTCCTCAAATACAACACATCCTGGCTTAGACAAGTTGCAGGATATCTATCATCCATTGTTTCATGAAAATGGAGTGGATATTGTCTTACAGGGTCACAATCATAATTATCAACGAACATATCCTCTTGCTTATAACGCGGATAAAGCATATACCCCTATCATAACTGACAAACATACAAGAGATTATGACAGTGATCCTAAAGGTCAAATATTCATGACGGTAGGAACTGGAGGAGAGGATCTCTATAATTTCACAAGCCAAGCACCTTATGTGATAACACAATTTTTACGCCATGGTTTTCTTAACGTAGACGTTACTCAGAATGGACAAAACCTCACGGCTACTTTCTATGAAAATAGAGAGGGAAAGGATAAAGACCATTTTTCATTCATAAAACGACCCAAATAGGTAACAATGAAACAAACAATCAAAGAAATTTCATTTCTCTTCGTATAAGATAAGGGAAAACCATTTGCAATTGTTGTAGCCACTGCCAAAGCAATCTTCTAGCGCATAACGCATGTTCTATTTACAAATCTATTGGAAACTAGGACGCTTACTTGAATTTGTCACTATGCCAAAATCTTTCGTGCTCGTAGCGTTCTGCTTCGATGGAATATTTCAGGGAGCAAAAATGACATCTTAAAATCATAGAATTTGACTGTGACCTTGGTCTTGCCGCTGAATCAATGGTTTTCAGGTTGTGCGGGTCTTGGCGAGAGCTTTTTTCTTTTTCACTAGATCCTATCGGAGCTTTGCTAGATTCAGAACGGTTCCCTTGTGGTAACCCGTTTGACAAATGATAGTTAACCCATTGCGAAAGTGTGTATTTCCAATCATAGCTATATATGTCCCCCTGGTCACTTTCGTCAATTATTTTTGTATACTTTGTCTTTTCATCTGTTCTCGCCAGGATATATGGCTTTAG